>JAEZDB010000201.1 GCA_023429855.1 Actinomycetes bacterium | reverse complement strand
GAGCTGATCAGCTCCATCGCCTTCGCCGACCATGGCAGCAGCTCGCAGTCGAGCACGAGCCAACCGGTCTCCAGCTCGTCCCACAGTCCGGCCAGAGCGATCGCGCCGCGCACGCGCGCCGGCGCCGCCTCGGTCAGCGCCGGGTCGTCGAAGAACGGCCGACCGGTCCGGGTGTAGATCGCGCCGGTCTCGCCGTGGTCCACGCCGAACCGGTCCGCCGCCACGGACTCGTCGCGACACACGACGACGACCGCGCGCGAGCCCATGTGCTTCTCCTCGCAGACCACCGTGGCCACACCGGCCTTGCGGTAATCGGCGAACGCCTCGTGGGGATGCTCGAGCACGTCGCCGAGCTGCGAGATCGCGGTCGGTGCCATCGTCGGCGGCAGGTAGACGAGCCACCGCGGGTCCATCGCGAACCGGCTCATCACCTCGATCGCCGCGGTGGCGTTCTCCTCGCGGATCGTGACGTTGGCCATCAGGCGCGTAGCGATGACACGCTTCCCGGCGACATCGTCGAGATCGAGCAGGAACGCCGGACGCTCCTCATCGATCGGCGTTTCGGCCTCGGAGCGCAGGAACGGCCGCGCCGGCTCGGTGTACGTCGCGTGGGCCGCGACCGACACGACCTCGCGTTCGGGCCATCGCAGCGCCGTGAGCCTGCCGCCGAAGACGCAGCCCGTGTCGATGTTGAGCGTGTTGTTGACCCAGGCCGGCTCTTGCACGGGGGTGTGGCCGTAGACGACCGAGGCGCCTCCCCGGTAGTCGTTGGCCCACGGCAGGCGGATGGGGAGGCCGTCGGCATCGAGTTCGCCTGTCGTGGCGCCGTAGAGCGCGAAGTCGCGCACCCGGCCCGAGGAACGCCCCTGGTACTGCTCGAGCAGTCCCGCATGCGCGACGACGAGGTTGCCGCCGTCGAGCACCACGTGACTCACCAGCCCCTTGAGGAACTCCTGGGCGTCGCGCTTGAACTGGTCGGACTCCCCGGCAAGCTGGTCGATCGACTCCTGCAGTCCGTGCACGATCCGCACCTTGCGGCCGCCGAGCCAGCGGGCGAGTTTGTCGTCGTGGTTGCCAGGGACCGCGATTGCCGTGCCGGCGGCGACCATCGACATCACGAGCTTGAGCACGGCCGGGGGCGCCGGGCCGCGGTCGACGTAGTCGCCGACGAACACCGCTCGGCGCCCCTCGGGCGGCGTGACGGTGACGCCGTCGGCGGCAACCCCGTAGCCCAGTTTCACGAGCAGCTCGACCAGTTCGGCATAGCACCCGTGGACGTCGCCGATGATGTCGAACGGCCCGGTCTCGACGCGGCGGTCGGTCCAGAGCGGACGCCGTTCGATCTCAGCGGCTCCGACCTCGTCGACGCTCGACAGCGTCCAGACGCGCTTGATGCCCTCCCGCTGCAGGCCGCGCAGCGACCTCCGGAGTTGCGACGTCTGGTTGCGGACCACGTGCGGTCCGAAGTCGCGGTCGGCGCGTTCGGCGTTGCGCGCATGGCAGACCGACTCAGGCAGGTCGAGCACGATCGCGACCGGCATGAGGTCGTGCGCCTTGGCGAGGTTGATCAGCCCCTTGCGCGACTCCTTTTGCACGTTCGTCGCGTCGATCACGGTGAACCGCGGCTGTGCGAGCCGGCGCTCGGCGATGAACTTGAGGACGTCGAACGCGTCCTTCGTCGCTGCCTGGTCGTTCTCGTCGTCGGCAACGAGCCCGCGGCACACGTCGGACGAGATCACCTCGGTCGGCAAGAAGTGCTTGCGGGCGAACGAGCTCTTCCCCGAGCCCGACGCGCCGATCAGCAGGACCAGGCTGGGGTCTGGCAGGTCGATCTTCATCGCGTGAACACCGCCATCTGGGTCGGCGAGCCGACCTCGTCGTCGACCGGGCCGATCGGCTCGTAGCGCACCGCGTAGCCGCGCCGCCCGGCGACGCCGTCGCCCCACGCCTGGAACTCCGCGCGGGTCCACTCGAAGCGGTGGTCGCGGTGGCGGAACTGCCCGGCGGGCAGCGTCTCCCACCGCACGTTGTACTCGCGGTTGGGCGTCGTGACGATGACCGCGCCGGGCTTCGCCTGGCCGAACACGTTCTCCTCAGCGGCCGCGAGCCGCGGCTCGTCGAGGTGCTCGATCACCTCTTGCAGGACCGCCGCGTCGTAGCCGGTAAGCCGCCGGTCGCGGTAGGTGAGCGCGCTGTGCAGCAGCGCGATCCGCCCGCGCTGGGCATCGGGCATCAGGTCGAGCTTGAGCCGGCGCGCAGCCGACTCCAGCGCGCCGATCGAGACGTCGACGCCGGTGACCTGGTCGTAGCCGCCGCGCACGAGCCGGGAGAGCAGCGCGCCAGGGCCGCAGCCGAGGTCGAGGACGCGGCGCGCGCCGGTTGCCCTGACGGCTGCCTCCACGGCGTCGAGGCGCTGGTCGCGCAGGCGCACGGCTTTCTCCAGCACGGCTTCGCTCTGGACCGCGAGCTCCGCAGCGTCGGCTTCCTCCTCTGCGGCGGGATCGTTCGCGACGAGCTGCGCGTTGGCCGGCGCGGTCAGCACGCGCTGGTGTTTGAGGTAGCGACGCACGATCAGCTCGCGCTCGGGGTGGCCGGGCAGCCAGCCTTCGCCCCGACGCATCAGCTTCTCGATCTCGTCGTCGCCGACCCAGTAGTGCTTGTCGTCGTCGAGGACGGGCAGCAGCACGTAGAGGTGGCTGAGCAGGTCCGCGAGGCGGACCTTCGCTCGGAGCGTGAGGCTCAGGTATCGGCTGTCGCCCCAGTCGGGCTGGGACGGGTCGAGCGGTACCGCGGCCGCATTGACCTCGTAGCCGAGCGGTCCGAACAGCTGGCGCACGAGGGTCTCGCCGCCGCGCGCCGGAACGGTCGGCAGGTGCGCCTCAAGGTCGATCGCGCTGGCGGCCAGCTCGGGACGCGGTACGCAGTTGCCGGCCATGGCGCTCTTGAACACGCTGACCAGGGCGACGGACAGGAACGACGACGCCACGTACGGGCGGTCGTTGACGTACTCGCCCAAGGAAAAGCCGCCGCCGCGTCCCTTGCGGACGAGTCCGACGGGATCGACCTCGAGCAGCAGCGCCGCCGTGCACCGCTCTGCCTCGACCTCTGGGTAGAACACGTGTGCCGTGCCGAACGGCAGCGAGAACCGCTGGACCCGGCCCGGATGCTTGTGGAGCAGGAAGCCGAGATCCCCCGCAGCGGGGCCTCGATGGGTGAGCGTGAGCAGCAAGCGGCCGAGTGTAGATGGCCGGGTTCGGGCCACGCTCCGGTGCGGGCTGCGGATCGGCGGGCGGGGCGACCCGGAGAACTGAGCGAAACTTCAGCAACGAGCGGCTGTAGCGCCAACAGGTGACGTGAACTTGTCCTCAGTCCCTGTACAACGACCAGCTGGTTCGCCAAACTGAGGAGCTATGTCCCACCCCTCGTCGCCGGAGTTCGTCCAGCTCCGCGCCCAGGATGCCGCGCGCCGTGGGCGCGGCACCGTGGTGATCACGGGCGCCTCCACCGGCATCGGCGAGGCCACCGCGCTCCACCTTGCGTCCCTCGGCTACCGCGTCCTCGCGGGCGTCCGCGCGCAGGCCGACTTCGAGCGGCTGCGCGCGATCGGCCGTGGAGTCGAACCCGTCATCCTCGACGTGACGAACGAAGAGCACATCGCCGCGCTGGCCGAGCTCGTCGACCGCACCGAGCCGGGCGGGCTGACCGCCCTGATCAACAACGCCGGCATCGGCGCGCCCGGGCCGATCGAGGCCGTTGCTCCGCAGGAGTGGCGCGAGGTGATGGAGGTCAACGTGATCGGCGTCGTCGCCGTCACCCAGGCGCTGCTCCCGAGCCTGCTGCGCGCACGCGGCCGCGTGATCAACATGGGCTCCGGCGGCGGCAGGGTCGCCTTCCCACTGTTCGGCCCCTACAACACGTCGAAGTTCGCGATCGAAGGCTTCACCGACGTGCTGCGTCGCGAGATCGGTCCGCACGGCGTCAAGGTGTCGCTGATCCAGCCGGGCATCATCGCCACGCCGATCTACGCCAAGCACATCCCGATCTCGTACGACCGCATGGCGAACATGTCTCCAGAGGTCCTCAGCCGCTACCGCAAGCAGCTCGACTCGGCCCACCGCTCCGGCGAGCAGGCGGAGTACACCGGCATGCCGCCGATCGTGGTCGCCGAGGCCGTGGCCAAGGCGGTGCGTTCGCGGTTCCCCAAGACGCGCTACGTGGTCGGCCGCGACTCGCGCACGGCGGTCCTCTGCTCGCGGTTCC
Organism: Actinomycetes bacterium; assembly: GCA_023429855.1. Taxonomy (GTDB): domain Bacteria; phylum Actinomycetota; class Thermoleophilia; order Solirubrobacterales; family Solirubrobacteraceae; genus JAGIBJ01. The sequence continues at coordinate 3,716 of JAEZDB010000201.1, read as the reverse complement.
TGCCGGACCGCGTGATCGACCTGATCCTCGCGCGCATCACGTCGACCTGACGCTCGGAAGCCGCGCTTACTGAGCATTGCTCAGAACGCGGTTCTGGCCCGACTTCTCGGGCCGTTCCGTAGGCGCGCCAGCGGGCGCCCGGCCCTCAACCCGGTCTACTACTTTTCAGCTGTTCGATGCTTCGATACGGTCCTTCTGTGTCCATCCGCACCCAGTTCGCGCACCGTCCCATGCGCACCGCACTGGCTGCGGTCCTCGTTGCTGTTGCTGCCGGGCTCGCGCCGTCACCCGCGAGCGCCGGCCAGCGGCTCGAGACCATCGACGTGCCCTCGTCCAAGGGCTACATCGATCTCGCGCAGACGCGTCTGAACAAGACGACCAAGCTGCAGGCCAACGTCCTCCTGCCCGACGGCTACGACGCCGACCCCGCCAAGTCCTGGCCGGTCATGTACCTGCTGGCCGGCGTCGGCGACAACATGAGCGCCTGGATGGATCCCAAGAAGGGCGACGGCGCGAAGATCCTCAAGGGCTTCCCCGGCATCGTCGTGATGCCCGAGTCCGGTCGCGGCTACTTCACCGATTGGTGGCGCGGCGGCAAGCGCGAGGGTTCGCGCTGGGAGCGCTACTACTTCGAAGAGGTCATCCCGCAGATCGAGGCGAGGTACCGCATCAAGCCGGGTCGCCAGAACCACGCGATCGGCGGCCTCTCGATGGGCGGCTACGGCGGCCTGCTCTACGTCGGCCAGTTCCCGAGCTACTTCGGGAGCGCGTTCTCGCTCTCGGGCCTGCTCGACCTGCAGTCGTCCGAGGTCGCAACCGTGCTTCCGATCGACATCGGCTCGCCGTTCTCCCGCATCTGGGGTGCTGTGAAGGGGCCGTACGCGTCGACGCACAACCCGGTCAAGATGGTCGCCAACAACTACGGCTCCCGGATCTACGTGAGCACCGGCGACGGCAACCCCAGTGCGCGTGTTCCGTTCAACTTCTCCGCCTGGACCTCCGGCTCGGTCGCCGAGCGCTCCGTCCGGGTGCAGGCGCTGCGCTACGCCGCGCGGGCTCGCTCGGCGGCGGTCGACATCACGTACAGCGGCCATAGCGGCGTCCACGACTGGCCCTACTGGCGGATGGAGTTCCCCCGCCTGCTCAAGTGGGGCGTGTTCAACGCACCGTCGGTGACCGACCCAGCCGCGCACAAGCAGTGGTCGTACCGCACGATGGCGCCGCAGGGCAACGCGTGGGGTCTCGGCTACAAGTTCGCGGCGCCGCTCAAGAGCGACGTGCTCTTCCAGCGCGACGGGCAGCAGCTCAAGGCGCTCGCCGCCGACGGCGCCGTGGGCACGCAGGTCACGGTCACGCCCGGGGCGGCCGACACCGACGCCTCTGGCAACGGCACGAAGCCGCAGTGCGCGGTCACGCTGACGCTGCCGTTCACGCACACGCTGCCCGCCGGCTGCTGAGTTGCTCGCCTGGGCGGCCTCGCCCGGGTTTGTCCAGGCACGGACACGATTGTCCGGAATGGTGTTCTTGATTAGCTACGGTGCGTAGCTGTATCGTGGGCCGCATGTCTCGCCTCCTCCGTCCTGTGCTGCGTTCGCTCGCTGCTGCCGCTGCGCTCGCCGGAGTCGTGGCGCTCCCGTCGACCGCGGCCGCGGCCCAGCGGTTGGAGTCCTTCGACCTGCCGAGCGCCCAGGGCAATCTCGACCTCGCGCAGGTCAAGCTCAACAAGGTCACGTCGCTGCGGGCCAACGTGCTGCTGCCAGACGGCTACGACGACAATCCGACGGCGGACTGGCCGGTCGTCTACCTGCTGGCCGGCATCGGCGACAACACGACGGGCTGGATCACGTCGGGCCAGATCCAGACCGTGGCCAAAGGCCTGCCGGCGATCATCGTGATGCCGGAGAGCGGCAAGGGCTTCCTGATGGACTGGTGGAACGGCGGCAGCCGCCAGGGCCAGAACTGGACCCGCTACATCCTCGACGAGGTCGTGCCCACGATCGAGCAGCGCTACCGCGTGCGGCCCGGCCGCCAGAACCACGCAATGGGTGGCGTTTCGATGGGCGGCTACGGCGCGCTGCTGCTCGGCGGTCAGCTGCCCGGGTACTTCGGCACGATCGTGTCGCTCTCGGGGCTCGTGGACTCGCAGAACCCGGAGTCCTACGCCGCGCTGCCGAGCTCGGTGAGCGCGCCCTCGTACGAGGCGATCTGGGGGCCGGTCGGCGGCGCGTACGCCACGGTCAGCAACCCGATGAAGACCGTCGAGAACGTCGCCTCGTCGCGGGTCTACCTGCACACAGGCAACGGCATCCCTGACGTGACGTTCCCCTTCAACATCGACGCCTGGACCAAGGGCGCCGTGATCGAGAGCTTCGCGTTCGGTCAGAACGTGCGCTACGCCGGTGTCCTGCTGGGCGCTGGCGTCGAGCACACCTTCAAGGTGCGCGTGGGCGTGCACGATTGGCCGTACTGGCGCCGCGAGCTGCCGCCGGCCATCAGCTGGGGCCTGTTTAAGGCGCCGCGCGTCACCGCCAGCACCGGCGCAAGCCGCTGGCTCTACAAGACGATGGCTCCGCACGGGAACGCCTGGGGCATCGGCTACCGCTTTGCCGAGCCGACGGTGAATGCCGTGACGATCGAGCGCGACGGCAACGCCGTCAAAGCCACCGGCACCGGCACGATCACGATCAACCCCGGCGCAGCCGACTGGGACGCCAGCGGAGCTGGCTCCAAGCCGGAGTGCAGCTTCACGGCGACGATGCCGGTCGTCCGCACGCTGCCGGCCGGCTGCCTCTAGGGCGGAACGCCAGGCTCAGTCCGCGAGGCCGCAGGCCTCGCGGAAGCGCAGCGTACGCTCGTCGACGCGGCCCTTCGGTGCAATGGCCGCCTTCGCGTCGTCGATGCGGCGCTGGCCAAGGCTGGTGATGTCGGCGTCGGCACGTTCGACGCCAAGCGCCATCACGCGGTACGCCTGCGCGAGGTCGCCATACGCGGCCAGTCCCTGCTCCGGCGTCGCGAACTCCGCTTGGCAGGCGGGGTCGGTGATCGTGTTCTTCGCGGCCTCCGAGAGCGCAGCGGTCGCGGCGGCGAGCCCCTCGGCGTTCTGGGCGATCCGATCGAGGGCGCGCACGCACGACGCGCTCGGCTTGGCGCAGCGGTCGGGCAGCACCGACGCGAGCTTGGCGTCGATCGCGGCGGGCTGGCAGCTCGCCTTGACGGCGGCCAGCAGCGGCTGGGGGCCGTCGAGGGGCTCGCAGGCCTTGTAGAGCGCGGTCACACGCGCGCTGCGCTGGTCGAGCGGGATCGCCGCAGCGTCGGTGGCGCTGATCCGGGCGGTCCACGCGGTGGCGAGCTGATCGCGCTGCGCATCGGTCAGGCCTTCGAGCGGCGCGGGGTCACCGCAGGCCGCGAGTCCGGTGAGGCTGGCTGCGGCCAGGGTGGCGACGATGGCGGCACGAACGGCGCGCCCACGCGCTGCCGTCGACTGCGCTGGACTCACGCGATCGCCGCTCCCTTGCGTTGGTTGCACGCGCCGCACAGTAGCTGGAGATTCTCCTCGCTGGTGGCGCCGCCAAGCGCGACGGGGATCACATGGTCGTACTGCAGGTCGAACTCGGCCCCGCAGGAGGTGCACCGGCCGCCGTCGCGCTGCCACACGGCGAGGCGCAGGTCGCGTGGGACGCCGCGGCGCGCGGGCAGCTCCGACGGCCCGCCGGTGG
>JAEZDB010000124.1 GCA_023429855.1 Actinomycetes bacterium | reverse complement strand
CGCGGTGAGCGTGACGATCAGGCGCTCGGCCGAGAGCCAGTCGGCCCACGGCGCCCGCGCGTACTCCTTGCTGCGCACGGCGGCCGCGGCGGCCTTGGAGGGTGTGTCGCCGGCAGCCCGCTGGCGCTCGCCGACCTCGATGGCCCAGGTGAGGTAGTCGCGCAGCACGCCGACGTCGCTGAGTGTGGCGACCGGGCCGTGGCCGGGCACGATCACCTCAGGCGCGAGCGCGTCGATGCGGTCGAGCGCCGTGAGCCAGTTCGAGACGGGTCCGACCCACGCGATCGGGCAGACGCCCACGAAGAGGATGTCGCCGGCGAACAGGATCCCGTCATCGGGCAGGTGCACGATCGCGTCGCCGGGCGCGTGGGCGGGGCCGACCTCGAGCATCCGCACTGGCCGCCCGCCGACCGTGAGGTCGATCGAGCCGCTGAAGGTGTCGGTCGGGCGGGTCAAGCGGACCGAGCCGTAGTCCCAACCCTCGGCCATCGACGCGTAGTAGCGGGCCAGCAGCTGGAACTGGGTGACCTGCGGCCCGATCACCGGCGCACGCAGCAGCGGCAGCGGGCGCGTCAGGCCGGCGACCGTCGCGAGGCGGTTCAGCCGCGTCGGGCTCTCATGGTCGAAGGCGGCGGCAGCAGCGTCGGTCGCGATGATCCGCGACGCGCTCACCGCCGCATTGCCCCACGTGTGGTCGCCGTCGGCGTGCGTGTTGATCAGCGTGCCGATGGTCGCGGCCTCCGGCAGCGGCGCCGCGGCGAGCATCTCCGTGGTCGTTGGCTCGTCCCACTGGGTGTCGACAAGCAAGACCTCGTCGCTCTCCCCGATGACGAGTCCGGCGTTGGACTCGCCCCAGTCGCCTCGGCCGTGGATCCACGCGTGGACCCCGCTGCCGATCTCCTGCCATTCCCTCGTCGTGGACGACATGCAGGAGAGACTCGCAGAGCGACCGGGGACCGCGCGCAGTGCCAGTTGAACGGGTGTCAGGTGCGCGTCGGGGCACGGTTCGCCGCCGACGTCCTAGCGTGGACGCCGTGAGCGGGGCCGACGACACCGGATTTGCCGGCGACTTCGACCCGGCCGCCGTGCGGCGCAGCGCCGTCCGCGTCACGGCGCTGATCCTCTTCCTCGGCCTCGTCGCGCTGCTCACGCCGGGCCTCGGCACGCTGCGCGACCGCATCGGCGACGCCGCCGTCGGCTGGCTGCTGATCGCGCTCGCCCTCGAGGCGATGTCGGGCTTCTCGTACGTGCTGATGCTCAAGCCGATCTTCTTGAGCGGCCGCAGCTGGTGGACGGCACAGCGGCTCGGCTGGTCGGAGCTCGCGATGGGCTCGATCGTCCCGAGTAGCGGCGTCGCCGGGCTGGCCCTCGGCGCCTGGGTCTTCAACCGCGTCGGTGCGGATCCGCGGGTGATCGCCCGCCGGTCGGTCGCGTTCTACATCATCAAGGGCTCGGTGAATTTCATCGCGGTCGCCGTGCTGGGGATCTTGATGTTCGCCGGGCTCGGCCCCGAACTCTCGCCATGGCTGACGATCTTCCCGGCGTTTGTCGCGCTCGCCCTGATTGCCCTGATCGTGCAGATGCCGCGGATCGGGCCGGGTGAGCGTCCGGGTCCAGGCGCGGGTCGGATCGCCCACGTGGTCAGCACCACGCGCCGCACGGTGATCTCGGCCTCGAAGGAGGCTGGGACGATCCTCAAACGCCGCCAGCCAGCCGTGTACTTCGGGGCCTTCGGCTACTGGTTCTTCGACAACGCCGTGCTCTACGCGACGTTCCAGGCGTTCGGGGCCGACCCGTCGATCTGGGTGATCCTGATGGGCTACCTGATCGGTCAGCTCGGCGGCCTGATCCCCGTCCCGGGCGGCATCGGCGGTGTCGACGGCGGCCTCATCGGCTGCTTCGTCCTCTACGGCATTCCTGCGGAACCGGCGGTGATCGCGGTCCTCGCCTACCGCGTGATCCTGTTCTGGCTGCCGCTGCTGATCGGCGCGGTCGCCTTCTTCTTCATGCAGCGTCAGGTCCGGGCGATCGAAGCGCGGCAGGCAGCCGAGCGCGCCGAGCCATAGCCTGGCGCCATGCCGTACCGCTCGAGCACCTTGATGCAGATCGTCCAGCTGGGCCTGATCAACGCCTACCTCGTCCGTGAGGGCGACGAGCTCACCCTGATCGATGCCCTCAATCCGCGCGGTCAGAAGCGGATCCTCAAGGCCGCGGCGTCGCTGAACGCGCCGATCACGAAGATCGTCCTCACGCATGCGCACCCCGACCATGTGGGCTCGCTCGACGCGCTCCTGAAGGCGCTGCCCGACGCCGAGCTGATCGTCGGGCGCCGCGAGAGCCGCCTGCTCGCGGGCGAGCGTGACCCCGAGGGCGACGAGCCGACCGACGTGAAGCAGCCCCCGAAGCTGAAGACCAAGGCGGAGCCCACGCGGCTCGTCGACGCCGGCGACATGATCGGCTCGCTGCAGGTGATCGCAGCCCCCGGCCACAGCCCAGGCCAGATCGCGCTGCTCGACACCCGCGACGACGCGCTCATCTGCGGCGACGCCTACTCGACCGTCGGCGGCGTCGCGACGACCGCGGGCCCGTACGTGAAGTTTCCGTTGCCGGGGTTCGTGACCTGGCATCGCCCGACCGCCCTGCAGACCGCCCGCGAGCTGCGCGACCTGAACCCGTCGCGGCTGGCGCCCGGCCACGGCAAGGTCGTCAAGGATCCGGGCCCGGCGATGGACGTGGCCATCAAACGCAGCGCCTAACGGTCTGGCCTGCGTCGACGCCGGGCGCGGTTGGGGGCGGCCTGCGGCGGCGGGAAGCGAGCACCAGGCCCTTCGGCGAAGTATCAAGGAGTCCTAGAGGGTCTAACGCCGGTCGAAACTCCCCGATTGGCGGCCCCAGGCGGTTGCGCCGCAGGGTCCGAGAATCTCGGGGGCGGCCCCGAACTATTGGGGTCGGGGATTGGGGCGGGGCCCGATGTAGGGGGAGGGTTCCGTCCGCAGGATGACGTCCATGCACGCGTCCTCCAGGTCGACTCCCCCGTTTCCGCCGACGCCGATGTTCGGCCCGATCGAGCAGGCTGCCGCGTCGGCCGTCGCTGCGCGACGTCGGCCGCTGCGGCTCGGTGCCGCTGCGGCCCTCGGCGTGGCCGCGCTCATCGCCGCCGGCCCCGCGGAGGCGAAGACTGCCGCCAAGGGTGAGCTGCGCCCGACGTCGGTGCGCTCCGCCGCGGTGGCGCAGCCCGGCGGACCGCTCACCGTCCGCCTCGTGGCGACGGCCAGTGGCCGGCTTGCGAAGACCGGCGGCGTGGCGGTGTACCTGTCGAAGGACGGCAAACGCTCGCCCGACGACGCGCGCCTGCTCTCCTCGGTCCGGACGCCGAAGTTTGCGGCCAAGGGGAAGGCCACGCTGTCGGTGCCGGTGAAGCTCGCCGCGACGCAGCCGCTCGGCGCCGTGCGCGTCATCGCCTGCGTCGGCGAATCGCCGAAGGGCGGGCCGAAGAAGCTCGCAGCCAAAGCTTGCCGCGCGGCGAAGGCCCCGCTGACCGTGGTCGCCAAGGTCGAGGAGGCGTCGACGCCGCAGGGGCTGATCGCGGCCGACCTCGCCGCCGGGCGGCTCAAGCCCGAGCAGGCGCTCGCGTACCGCGTGCTGGCGGTGTTCGGCGACGACCGTCTGCCCGCGAAGTACGCCGGCGGCCAGGCCGCCGAGGGTGACGACGGCGTGATGCGCGAGCTTGCGAGCGCCTGGGGCACGCTCTCGCCGCAGACGAAGAAGCAGGTCGGCAAGTACTTCGTCCCCACGCCGCTGCGCGACGCCACCACCGCCGAGCTCAAGTCCGGCGGCGCGAAGAAGCACGCCGGCGGAAAGCAGGGCGCCGGAAAGAGCGCCGGCGGCAAGAAGGCCGCGCGCCTACAGGACGCTGCCGACGGCGAGCCGGAGGTCGACGCCTCCGTCTGCGACACCGAGTACTTCAAGCCCAAGTCCTGGGAGACGGTGAGCGCCGCGGGCGGGAAGATCAAGATCCACTCGCGCACCGATCGCCCAGAGGACGGCGAGGCCGCCGCCGCGATGAGCGCGCCGCTGACCGCCGCCTACGCCAAGTACAAGGCGCTGCTCGGCCGCGAGCCACTGCCCGACAGCGACGTCGACTGCTACCACGGGCCCGACGGGGCGACCGACGTCTACGTCGACCGCGTCATCGGCAACTCGGCGATCACCGTGCCGTCGACGCAGGCGACCGGCAACCAGGCCGACTGCGAGGGCTACCCGGGCTTCATCGTCACGAACCCGACCGACCACAGCTTCTCGATGCAGTTCATCCTGGCCCACGAGCTCTTCCACGTGTTCCAGATGAGCTACTCGTACCAGGGCGGCTGCAAGGAGTACGCCTGGTTCGACGAGGGCTCGGCGAACTGGGCGGCGCATACCGTCTTCCCGACCGACGACAGCGAGCACCTCTGGGACAGCTACCTCAAGTTCCCCAAGTTCGACATCGCCAGCGAGTACAACTCGTGGCTGCTCGCGCTCTGGATGGAGAAGACCCGCGGCGCGGCGACCATCCGCCAGACGCTCGAGCGGTTCGAGTCGACGCAGGACGCCGTCCATGCGGTCGACGCGCCGATGGGCACGTGGCGCAAGAGCTTCCTCGACTTCGCCAAGCACGGCTGGAACCAGGCGCCGTACGCGTCGTTCCAGGAGTGGGACCGCCTCGCGGCGCGTCCCGCGGAGGTCCTCGAGTCCAACCTCTTCTTGGCCGGCCAGAGGCAGCGCACGGCGTACGCCGAGTTCTCGATCGACGCCCGCCACCGCGACTACAAGCACTACCCCGTGACCGACGAGAAGGTCCGCGAGATCACGTTCAAGAACGACCTCGCCGCCGAGCCCGACGCCCGCATCGGCGCGATCCTCACGCTGCGCAGCGGGCAGACGCGCTGGGAGGACTGGAGCGGCAGGGCGTCGGTGAAGCTCTGTCGCGACAACGCGAGCGACGACGTGGTCGACCTCGTCCTGGTGTACGCCAACAGCAAACTGGTGCCGCAGTTCGATACCGGCGGTTGGATCAGCGGCCGCCCCGAGCTTGGCCTGCGCGACTCCTGCGAGGACCTGCCGTGGCACTTCAAGGTGCTCTCGGCCAGCCTCAAGACCAATCTCGACGGCAAGCGCGCCGCCGGGACCATGTTCGGCTGCCCGAGCAAGGGCTTCGCGACCCGCGACCAGGTCGCCTTCACCGCCGACGCCGCGGCGCAGCCGTTCGACCCGGAGAAGAACGCGATCACGAAGCGCACCTACAGCGACGAGCTCGACGGCCGCTTCCAGGCCAAAGCGCCGGGCGCCACGTGGCAGCACTCGCTCACCGGCTGCGCGCCGCTCTACGGCAAGCAGCCGGCGTTCTGCCAGACAGCCCGCACCGAGCACGCCACGGGCGACTGGACCCTCGGCTTCACGCTCGAGGCCGCTTCGCGCAAGGCGGCCAGCGCCAAGCTCACGTGGTACGTCGGCCCGATCATCGGCGGCTACTTCGACGCCGACGACTCCGTCTGCAACGTCGGCACGATCAGCCAGATCATCAAGGACGACGCGCTGACCGAGTCGACCGTGCCGATGGAGACGCTCGCCGGAACGAAGCCGTTCACGCTGACCCACCAGGGCAGCGCCTCGTGGAGCGAGGACGGCACCGGCAAGCCGATCACGCTCAGCTACAGCTGGGACTACGCGATCACGCTGCAGCGCGTCGCACCCGACGGCTCGCCGCTGTAGGGGCTCCGCGCGCCGACCGTCCTTCGCGGCTATGGCAACAGGGAAGGACGGTCGGCGCCGTGGGAGGCGGCGCGAGTCGCCCTAGTGTGCCCGGCATGGACCGCATCGCGCTTGGATCACAGGGGTTCGACGTCTCCCGGCAGGGGCTCGGCTGCATGGGCATGTCGGACTTCTACGGCGGCCGCGACGAGGGCGAGGCGATCGCCACGATCCACCGCGCGATCGACCTCGGCGTCACGTTCCTCGACACCGCCGACATGTATGGGCCGCACACCAACGAGCAGCTCGTCGGCAAGGCCCTGGCCGGCAAGCGCGACCAGGTGCAGCTCGCGACGAAGTTCGGGATCGTCCGCGAGCCCAGCAACGTGAGCGCCCGCGGCATCAACGGCTCGCCGGAGTACGTCCGCCAGGCGATCGACGGGTCGCTGCAGCGCCTCGGCGTCGACCACGTCGACCTCTACTACCTGCACCGCGTCCCGGCCGACACGCCGATCGAGGAGACGGTCGGCGCGATGGGCGAGCTCGTCGCCGAGGGCAAGGTCAAGTACCTCGGTCTCTCGGAGGCGGCGCCGAGCACGATCCGCCGCGCGCACGCCGTCCACCCGATCACGGCGCTGCAGACCGAGTACTCGCTGTGGTCGCGCGACCCCGAGGCCGAGATCCTGCCGACGCTGCGGGAGCTGGGCATCGGCTTCGTGCCGTACTCGCCGCTCGGCCGCGGCTTTCTCACCGGCACGATCCGCTCGCTCGACCAGCTCGACGACGACGACTTCCGCCGTCACAACCCGCGCTTCCAAGGCGACAACCTGTCAGCCAACATCGCGATCGTCGAAGCGATCGACGCCGTTGCCAAGGCCAAGGACCTCACGCCGGCCCAGGTCGCCCTCGCGTGGGTACACGCGCAGGGCCACGACATCGCCCCCATCCCGGGCACGAAGCGCCGCACGTACCTGGAGCAGAACGTCGCCGCCGAGGCGGTGCAGCTCACGCCCGCGGAACTCGAGCAGCTCTCGACGCTCGCCAGCGCCGCCGTCGGCGACCGCTACGGCGACATGTCGCTCGTCAATCGATAGTCGAGACGGCCGTCGGCAGACCCACGGCCAGCGCGCGCGGCTTGTAGTCGAGTTCGCGCGTCGCCTTGTCGTGGGAGGCGTAGTAGGTCACGCCGCCAGAGGCGCTGACCAGCTCTTTGATGTTGGTCGGCATCCCGAAGACCGGACCGAGCAACCGGCCCGCCGGCGCGACGACCTTCAGGAGCGCGGTCGGCACCGCTAGGCGCGGGGCCGGTTTGCCGCCGATCGCGGCCGCCTGCTTGACGAGCTCGGCCATGGTCGACGGCTCGCCCGAAAGGATGTAGGACTCGCCGACTTTGCCTTTCTCCAGCGCAAGGATGATGCCGGCAGCGACGTCGTCGACGTGCACCATGCTCACGCCGAGGTCGCCGAACGGCACCGCGGGCAGCTTGCCCTGCGCGGCGCGGGCCAGCGTGTCGCCCAGCTCGGAGTGGTCGCGCGGACCGTAGACGGCTGAGGGCTGCACCACGACGATCGGCGCGCCGCGCTCGATGTGGCGCTTGGCGATCTGGTGCGCCTCGTACTTCGTCTCATCGTAGACCGAGAGGAACCCGTCGCTGAGCGAGCGCTCGTAGGTCTCGTCGACGGTGGCGCCCTTCGTGTTGCCGAAGACGCCGACGGTCGAGACGTAGACGACCCGCTCGATCCCCGCCGCGAGGATGCCGTCGAGCGCTGCCTTCGTGCCATCGACGTTCGACTCGCGGAGGCGCTGCGCCTGTGCGGCCGTGACGCCGACCTCGTAGATGGCAGCGCCGTGAATCGCGGCGTCGCAGCCCTGGGCTGCGGCTTCGATCGCCGCTGCGCTGGAGAGGTCGCCTTCGACGAGCGTGACCCCGACCTGTCGGAGGCCGTCGGCCTTGGCGGGATTGCGAACGAGGGCGACGACGTCGTGCCCGAGGTCGCGGAGCTGGCGTGCGACGGCACCGCCAATGAACCCCGTTCCCCCGGTGAGGAAGACCTTCATGCGGAGACTTTTACCGCGCCCGGCTGCCTGCGCGCCAAGTCGTCGATCGTCTGTTTCCCGGAGTTTCTTTACGCCGGGGGCGAGACCACCGTGAATGTGATTCCGGCTCGCTGCAAGCGCTCCAGCAGGGCGTCGCCCATCGCGACCGCCGTTGTGACCTGGCCGGCCGTCTCCGGATTGTCGTCGAAGGCCAGGCTCAGCGCCGACTCAGCGAGCATCTTGGCGGTCTCGTCGTAGCCTGGGTCGCCGCCGCGCACCTCGGTGATTACGGTCTTACCTCCGGCCTTGCCCGTGAAGCGGACCGTGAACCACGACCGCTCGCGCCGAGCCTCGTCGGGACCGGTGCCCGCGGCCTTCGCCTTCTTGAGCAGGTTTCTCACCGGCGGGATCTTCACGGCGACCATCAGCGCACCAGCTCCGACGCCGAGCCCGGCGACGGTGAGCAGCCGTTTGGCCGACATCGTGTGCTCGTAGGTGAAGTCCGGTCCGTACTCGGGCAGCGCCGCCGCCGAGCGGACGACGATGGCGGGGTCGATCGTCGGGAGCGGGGCCAGCCAACGCCCCGTGCTTTCGTCACGGCGCGGTTTGCCGGAGACGGGACGGGCGCGGCGCGCCTCGCTCGGGTGCTCCGCCCGCTCACGCTCGCGACGTCGCTTGGCCAGCTTCTGCGCCTCGCCGAACGCGGCAAATCCGCCGACCGCCGACTGGAACGTGCCGCCGGAGAACTCGGCGTTCGCCCGGACAGCGCCCACGACGGCGATCGGCTGGTCATCGGGCAGCTGCCGCACGGTGAAGAGCGCTCCGAGGTCGTGGGGCACGGAGTCGAACCCGGCGCAGTGCACTAGACGTGCGCCCGTCTCGACGGCCTCGTCGTGGTACTTGAGGTACATGTCGTCGACGAACTGGGGTTCGCCTGTGATGTCGACGTAGTCGCAGCCAGCCTTGGCGGCGGCAGCGACGAGCGGCTGCCCGTGGATCGCATACGGCCCGACCGTGGTGACGATCACCTTCGCCTTGGCCGCCAGCGCGTCGAGGGCCGGCTGGTCGCTGAGCGCGACCTCGATCAGCTCGGGCGCCGGGCGGTCGGGCGCGAGCTTCACAAGCTGGTCGCGCACCTCTTCGAGGCGGCGCAGGCTGCGCCCTGCCAGCGCCCAGCGCAGCGACGGCGGCGCGTGCTCTGCGAGGTACTTCGCCGTCAGGAGCCCGGCGAACCCGGTGGCTCCGAACTGCACGAGGTCGTAGGCGGTCTCACGCTCGGCATTGGCCATGGCGCCACCCTAGCCGGGTGCGCCCGGCCGAGTGCTAGGCCGAGGGCTTGGAGGCAGCCTGGTGCGCTTGAGCGGCCTCGAGGTTGAGCTCGTCGTCCTTGGAGTTCCCGGCGATGCCGTCCTTGAACTCGCGCAGGCCCTTGCCGATCGAACGGCCGGCTTCGGGCAGCTTCTTCGGGCCGAGCACGAGCAGCGCGATCACGAGCACGATGACGAGTTCCATGGGGCCGATGCTGGGCATGACTGATCCTTCGGGGGATTCGTTTGACGCGAGCGAAGCGCCGCGTCCTGAGACTCAGTAGAGCAGCACTCCGACCTGAGCGACACCGATCTGGCCCGGTGTTCTCACACTGTTCATCGGCTGCAGCGGGCGCGGCTGGACAACATCACCGGTTTTCTGGCCGCGTGCACGGGCCAACGGCCGCCGCCCGCGTAGAGGGTCAGCCGAGGTCGGCGCGCACGAGCTGCACCGTCGGCGCGGGCGGCCTGTCGCCATCGCCAGGGGTCAGCGCCGCGATCGCGGCCGCGGTGTCGTGCCCGATCGGCAGGTCGGCGACGACGAGACGGTAGTCGCGCTCCGGCGCTTCCAGACGACCCGTGCGGAACCCGGCGGCCCCGGGTGGGCCGTCGATCTGCACGTGGCGCAGGTCGATCGCAAGGCCGTGGCCGGTGGTCTTGGCGGCGGCCTCCTTGCGGGCCCAGAGGGCGAAGCGCTCAGCGGTCGGGTCGTCGGACGCGCCGGTCTCCTCCCATTCTGCGTCGGAGAACACGTGTCGGCGAATGGTGGACCAGCGCATCTGCGGCTGCACCGCCTCGACGTCGATCCCGACCTCCATGCCGGGCCCCGCCAGCGCCACCGCGACGATCGAGCCCGAATGCGCGAGGTTGAACTGCAGCGGCGGACGGGCACCGGCGGCAAAGCCGCCGAGCGTCGGCTTGCCGTGGTCGGCGGCGCCGCAGTTCGCGCAGGTGCGGTCGATCGCAATCGCCGCTGGTGCGACACCCAAACACGCCGAGACGAGCCGGCGCAGCAGGCCGTGGGCGAGGATGGCCCGCCGGCGGTCCTCCTCGCGGACGAGCGCGTTGACGCGGTCGACGGTGTCGCGGTCGAGCTCGGAGCGCAGCTGTTCGAGCACGCCGGCGGAGACGTCGGTGGTCGCCCACCACACGGCGATCTGCGAATCGGGCGGCGGCAGCATGCCGCCAGCAGGCGGGACGCGCTGCGCGCGGGTGTCCAGGCCGGGCGCGGTCATCCGCATCAACGGTAGCCCGGTTGCCCGCTTCACGTCGCGCGCAGTCGGCGGGGGAGTCGCCTGGCTGAGGTTCCGCTCACGTTTGCGGGAGCCCGCGGCCGCTCAGGTCTTGTCGTGCGAGTGCCGCACGACCGACGCGGCATGGAACGCCTCAGACGCTGCGATGGCGCCATCCGCCGGCGTCGTGGCGTCGATCACGCGCTCCTCGTCGTGCTCGCCGCTCGCGGCGCGCGCCTCAGCGGCTGCCTCCTCGGCGGCGATCCGCGCGCGCTCGGCGTAGATCTCGATGCGCTGCTGCTTGGTCGTCAGCGTGAAGTACGAGACGGCTGCTCCAAGCAACATCACGCCGGTCGCGACGTACAGGCCCGAGTGGTAGCCGGTGACGAACGCCGTGGTCTCGTCGAGGCCGTCGTTGACCGCGATCTTCTGGCGGACGACGAGCACGGCGCCGATCAACGCGATGCCGATGACGCCCGAGATCTCACGCGCGGTGCTGATGACGGCGGCCGCGCCGCCGGCCTTCTCGAACTCGACCTCGTCCATCACGGCCGCCGTCATCGGGGTCGTGAGGCCCGAACCGAGGCCGACGACCATGAGGCCAAGCAGGAACCGCAGCGGGTCGTCGTTCTGGTCGATGAAGACGCCCATCAGCATGCCCCCCGCGATGAGGACCATGCCGATGGCGGTCGCGACGTTCGCGCCCCACGCGTTGCTCATGACGTTGCCGATCGCGACGCCGATGCCGATCGTGACGGCGAGCGGCACGTAATACAGGCCGGCCGTCCACGCGTCGAGGCCGAACACCTCGTCCTGGAGGAACAGCGATGTGAAGAACAGGATGCCGTTGATCCCGAGCCCCCAGATCACCTGCGCCGCGACGCCGCCCGCGAAGATCTTGCTCTCAAAGAGCGAGAGGTCGACCAGCGGGTACTGCGTCAGCTGCTCGGTCCGGATGAAGGCCACGATCGACAGCAAGCCGATCACCATCGCGGCGACGACCACCGGTGCGCCGAAGCCGTGTTCCTGCCCGTGGACGAGCACGAACGTAAAGCTCATCAGCGCCAGTGACGACGTGACGAGGCCAGGGATGTCGAAGCGGGCGATCAGCTCTGGGCGCGGCGGCAGCACGACGTCCTGCGGCTGCACCGTCATGCGCACGAGGATGATGGCCGCGATGCCGATCGGCACGTTGATGAAGAAGACCCAGCTCCAGTGCGTGATGGCGATGATGCCGCCGCCCACCACCGGGCCCAGAGCGATCGCGCTGGCGATCGACGCGGTCCAGATGCCGATGCCGAGCTGCCGGTCCTTCTCTTCCAGGTCACTGCCGATCACCGTCAGCGTCGACGGGAGCACGAGCGCGCCGCCCACGCCCTGGAGCACGCGCGCAGCGATCAGGGCGTTCCCGCTCGGCGCGAGACCGGCGAACACCGACGCCACCGTGAAGATCGCCATACCGGCCTCGAGCACCCGCCTTCGCCCGAGCAGATCGGTGAGGCGGCCACCCACCATCAACAGACTGGAGAACGCGAGAATGTAGCTCGCACCGACCCACTGCAGACCCGAGATCGACAGGTCGAAGTCGGACCGCAGCGCCGACAGCGCGATGTTGAGGATCGTGTTGTCGAGCCCGGTGATGAACGCCGACGTGCTGACCGCGAGCAGCAGCAGCCACTTGGGCGCGTACGGCGTCCCCGGAACGTGCCCTGAGCTGCGCGCGGTGCCGGTCACAGCGGGATGTTGCCGTGTGGTCGCGCCGGCGGGTCGTGGCGGCGCGTCTCGAGCAGATCGAGGGCGCGGGCGAGTTCGATGCGGGTCTCGTGCGGCTTGATCACCCGGTCGACCCAGCCGCGCTCGGCGACGGGGTACGGGTTGAGGTGGTCGCGGGTGTACTCGGCGACGAGCTCGTTGTACTTCTCCTCGACGTCGGTCGCGCCCTCTTGGATCATCTTCAGGAGCTCGCGCCCGTGGAGGATCTTGACGGCCGCCGGAGCGCCCATCACCGCGATCTCGGCCTGCGGCCAGGCGAGGTTCACGTCGTTGAGCGACTGCTTGGAGCCCATCGTCGCGTAGGCGCCGCCGTAGGACTTGCGCAGCGTGACGGTGATCGACGGGACGCGCGCCTCGGCGTAGGCGTAGAACAGCTTGGAGCCGCGGCGGATCGCGCCGGCGCGCTCCTGCTCGATGCCCGGCAGGTAGCCCGGCACGTCGACGAGCGTGAGGATCGGGACGTTGAACGCGTCGCAGGTGCGGATGAAGCGCGCGGCCTTCTCGGTCGCGTCGATGTTCATCGTGCCGGCGTTGACCGACGGCTGGTTGGCGATCACGCCGACGCTGTGGCCGTTGATCCGCAGGAAGCCGATCACCACGTTGGCGGCCCAGCGCGAGTGGATCTCGAAGAAGTCGCCGTCGTCGGCGATCCGCTCGATCACGTCGATCACGTCGTAGGCCTTGTTGGGCTCGACCGGCACGATGCCGTCGAGCTCGAGGTCCTCGTCGGTCACATCCCACGCAAAGCCCGGCGCGGCGAAGCGCGGCGGCTTGGCGACGTTGTTGCTCGCCAGGTAGGAGAGCAGGCGCTTGGCCGACTCGAGCGATTCTTCGTCGGTGTCGTCGACGTGGTGGGCGTTGCCGGTGATCGCGTTGATCTCCGCGCCGCCCAGCTCCTCCATGGTGGTCTCCTGGCCGGTGACCTCGCGAACCACCTCGGGGCCGGTCAGGAACATGTGCGACGTACCGTTGACCATGAAGGTGAAGTCGCCGGTGGCCGGCGAGTACACGGCGCCGCCCGCGCAGGTGCCCATGATCAGGCCGATCATCGGAACGACGCCCGACATCTCGCACTTCACGTTGCCGAGCATCGAGTAGCTGGCCAACGCCGCCACGCCGTCTTGGATGCGCGCGCCGCCGGAGTCGTTGAGCCCGACGACCGGGCAGCCGATCTTCCACGCAAGCTTGTAGAGGTCGACGAGCTTCTTGGCGTGCGTCTGGCCGACCGAGCCGCCGAGGACGGTCGCGTCCTGCGCATACACGCAGATCTGACGGCCGTCGACCTTGCCGACGCCGGTCACCACGCCGTCGCCGAACGGGCGCTTGTCGGTCCCGTCCTCCGTCGCGCGCGGAGCGCGGCGCAGGCGGCCCATCTCCACGAACGACCCTTCGTCGAGGAAGAGATCGAGGCGTTCGCGGGCGGTCAGCTTGCCTTTGGCGTGCTGCTTCTCGACGCTTCCGGGCTTGCCGGGGAAGATCGACTCCTCGCGCCGCTGGCGCAGGCCGTCGATCGCGTCTTCCATGGTGGGGTTACTCACTGGGCACCTCCCTCAGGGTGCGCGCCCGCGGGACGGCGGCTAAGGGCACCACGCAGGTGCTCGGCCATCGTCAGGACGCCGGGGCGGTCGATGCAGGTGATGTGGGTGCCCTGCACGTGCACGACTTCGACGTCGTCGCACAGCTGATCCCAGCCGAGCGTCTCGTCGTCGCGAGCGTAGCGCGGGTCCATCTCGGTCGTCAGACCGCGGTCGGTCGCGCGGTAGAGCACGATCTTGCCGTCGTAGCGCTCGGGCAGGTAACGCTCGGCGATCCGGGCGTCGATGTAGCTCGTGCGCTGGTGCTCGAGCACCGCCGGGCTCATGTCGATGCCGGCCGACTCCACGACGCCCATCATCACGGCGACCTGCTCGTCCTCGTCGAGCTCGACGAGCTCCTGGATGTCGAGGTCCAGCGGGATGTCGTACGTCTCGCTCATGTAGGCGAAGAAGCGCTCGAAGCGGTCGGCGAGGAGGTCGCGTTCGGTCAGCCCGGGCGTCGGCTTGGGGATCGTCGTGTCGATCATGGCGATCACGTCGACCTCCTCGCCGGCGGCCTTCAGCTGCTGGGCGGCCTCGTAGGCGAGCGCGCCGCCGAGCGACCAGCCGCCGAGGCGGTACGGGCCGTGCGGGGCGATGTCGCGAATCATCGCGACGTAGTGCGACGCCTTGTCTTCGATGTGGCGCAGGCCCTCGATCCGCTCGAAGCCGTAGACGGCCTGGCCTTCGTCGAGCAGGTCGACGAGGTTCTGGTAGACGCTCGTCGGTCCGCCGGCCGGGTGGAACAGGAACAGCGGGGCGTTGTCGCCGGTGCCGGCGCGCAGGACGCGGACGGGGTTACCGCCGTTGCCCTCGATCAGCTCGCGCAGGTGGTCGGCCTGGCGCTCGATCGTGCGGTGCTTGAACACGTCGGCGGCGGTGATGCCGTCGCCGAGGCGCTCGCGCATCTTTGCCGCGACGGCCTCTTCTGCCGCGGTGTCGCCGCCCTGGTCGTCCCAGTCGGCGGTCGCGCTGAGCGGTCCCTTGTCGAGGATGTCTTCCCAGATCTTCGCGATCCAGCGCTCGGAGGCGTCGCGCGGCTCGATGTAGCGGTCCTTGCGGGCGATGAGCGACACGCGGCGCGGGCCGGCCGTCTGCAGGCCCAGCTCGGCGGCGATGATCTCCTCGAGGTCGGCGAGGCAGCCGCCCTGGAGCAGCACCTTCGTCGGCAGCTCGATGCCGAGGTCGTTCTCGACCGTGCCCTTGGCGCGCATCGCCATGAGCGAGTCGAGGCCGAGGTCGGTCAGCGGAGCGTCGAGGTCGACCTCCTCCGGCGACTTCGCCATCACGGCCGCGACGCGGTCGAGCAGGCGGCGTGCGAGCAGCTCGCGGGCGGCCTTCGGGTCGGTCGTACGGAGCGCCTCGATCAGCGCGCGGCCTTCCTGGGCGCCGTCCTCGGCGACCTCGAAGACCTCCTCGGGGACCTCGGTGCGCTCGACGGCCCGCAGCGTGACGCCGGTGGCCTCGAGCAGCAGGGTGCCGTCGGCTGCGACGAGCTTGACGGTGCCCTTCGACTCGCCGCCGTTCTCGCCGCCGACGACCTTGGCCGTCACCGCGCCGCCCTGGTGCGGATCGCCGAGCAGGCGGAGCGTCCCGATCGAGGCGATCACATAGGGACGGCCGAGTTCGTCGCCCGTCAGCAGGCGCGAGTTCGACACGAGCAGCGCCTGCAGGCAGGCGTCGAGCAGGGCCGGGTGCACGCGGAAGTGGCGGTCGGTCACGGCCTCGGGCGGCAGCGCGACCTGGGCGGTGGCCGAGCCGTCGGCGTGCAGGCGCGGGTCAGCGAGGCCGCTGAACGCGGGACCGTGCTGGTGGCCGACGGCCAGGCTGCGCTCGTAAAGCTCGACGGGTTTACCGCCGTCGTGCTCGGGCCAGCGGTCGATCAGCGGAGTCCCGGCGGGTGCGTCGTTGCGTACCGCTGCCGTGGCCACGCGAACCATCGGCGCGCCGGGCTCTGGGCGGGTGTAGACGTCGACCTTGGCGCGGTGCTCGTCGAACTGCGCCAGCGAGGTGGTGACCTCGGTGTTCTCACCCAGGATCAGCAGACCGGTCGTCTCAAGGCCCTCGACGCTGAGCGGGACTTCACCGCTGAACGCCTCGCCGGCGGCGGCGAGCGCGATCTCGGCGAAGACCGCCGCGGGGGCAACCGCCGCGCGGTAGAGGCGGTGGCCGGTGAGCCACGGGATCACGGCGGTCCCGAGGTCGGCGCGCCACAGGTGGCGGTCGCCCTCTGGGAGCTCGATGTGGACGCCGAGCAACGGGTGCCCGTGACCAGCGATCGGGCCAGCCGCGTGCTCGTCGATCCAGTAGCGGCGGTGCTGCCAGAACGGCAGGGCGACCTTGCGCCCCTTGCCGACGAGCTCGTCGGTCGCGTCGACGTGGCCCCAGGCGTGGAGCACGGCCAGCGACGAGTAGAAGGAGACGGGGTCGTCGCCATCGCGGCGCAGCGTCGGAACGACGACGCGCTGGTCGACGCCTGCGGCCTTGAGCGTCTGGCGGGTCGTGATCTCGGCCACCGGGTGCGCGGAGACCTCCACGAACGTGGTGTGGCCGTCTTGGCCGGCCGCCGTGACGGCCTGAAGGAAGTGCACGGGATTACGCACGTTCAGGCACCAGTAGTCGATGTCGAACGCGGGCTGCTGGCGCGGGTCGTCGTAGGCCGTCGAGTAGATCGGCACGGTCGGCTCGAGGGGCTGGATGCCGTCGATCAGCTCGCGGAACTCGGGCAAGCCGACGTCGACCTGTGGCGAGTGGCTGGCGCCGTCGACCGGAAGCACGAACGCCTGGCGGCCCTGCTCTTCCCAGTACTTCGCGGCAGCTTCGAGCTCGGCTTTGGGGCCGGCGATCGTGACGGCCTTCGGCGACGAGTACACGGCGATGCCGACGTTCGGGAAGCGCTCGGCCTCGGCGTCCCATTCGGCCGGCGAGATGATGAGCACGGCCATGCCGCCGAGCTTCTTCTGGCCTTCCTTCTCCATCAGGACGGAGCGGTGGGTGATGACCTTGACGCCGTCGGCCTTGGAGAGGCCGCCAGCGACGACGGCCGCCGAGATCTCGCCCATCGAGTGGCCGATCACGGCCGCCGGCTCGACGCCGTGTGCGCGCCACAGCGCGGCCAGCGCGACCTGCATGCCGAAGTTCAGGATCTGCGCCTTCGTCATGTCGCGCAGGTCCTGGTCTTCCTCCAGGACCGAGCGCAGCGTCCAGCCGACCTCGGCTTCAAACAGCGGGTCCAGCTCGGCCACAGCCTCGGCAAATGCCGGTTCCGTCGCCAGAAGCTTGCGGCCCATGCCGTTCCAGGTCGAGCCGAAGCCCGAGAAGATCCAGACCGGGCCCTTCTCGCGCGGCCCCTTGCCCATCGCCGGATCGGCGCTGACGACGTTGGGCGCGTCGAGGCCCTCGGCGAGCGCTCGCAGCGCCACGGCGAGGTCGGCGCGGCCACGGGCGGTGACCGAGCCGCGGTACTTGCCCGGCACACGGGTGCGGGCGAGCGTGTGGGCGATGTCGCGCAGGGCCACGTTGCGGCCCGCGCTCGACTCCAGCCACGGCGCGAGCGCGGCCGCTGCCGCAGCAACGCGCGGCTCCTGCGCCGCGGAGAACAGCAGCGTGGTGACGTCTTCGTCTTCGCCCGCCAGTGCACCGCTGCGGCGGCGGTTGCGGTCGCCCGACTCCTCGAGCACGATGTGCGCGTTGGTGCCGCCAAAGCCGAAGGCCGAGACGCCAGCGCGGGCGACGCCCGAGTAGCGCGGCCACGCGGTCGGCTCGGTAACGACCTTGAGGTGGTCCTCGCCCCACTTGATCTGCGGGTTCGGCGTGCCGAAGTGCAGGCTCGGCGGAATCTGGTCGTGGTAGAGGCTCAGGACGAGCTTGATGAAGCCGACGACGCCCGCCGCGGCCTCCAGGTGCCCGAAGTTCGACTTCGCGGAGCCGAGCAGGAGCGGGCGGTCCTCGTCGCGGCCGCTGCCGCCGAGCACGGCGCCCAGGGCACCGGCCTCGATCGGGTCGCCAAGCGGCGTGCCGGTGCCGTGCGCCTCGACGTAGTCGACGGTGTAGGGGTCGACCGAGGCGCCCTCGTACACGTGCTGCAGCAGCGCCTTCTGGGCCAGCGGGTTCGGCGCGGTGATGCCGTTGGAGCGGCCGTCCTGGTTGACCGACGAGCCGCGCAGGATGGCGAGCACGTGGTTGCCGTCGCGGCGTGCGTCGCCGAGACGCTTGAGCACCACGACGCCGCAGCCTTCCGCGCGGACGATGCCGTCGGCGTCGGCCGAGAACGACTTGCAGTGGCCGTCGGGCGCGAGCGCGCCGGCCTGGTCGAAGGTGAAGTTGATCGCGGGCGCGAGGACGAGGTTCACGCCGCCGACGATCGCCGTCGAGCTCTCGCCCGAGGCCAGCGACTGCGACGCCTGGTGCATCGCGACCAGCGACGACGAGCACGCCGTATCGACGGTCATCGACGGGCCGCGCAGGTCAAGCAGGTACGACAGTCGGTTCGAGGCGATCGAGAGCGCCGCGCCGGTGGAGACGAAGGGGTCGATCTTCTCCAGGCGCTTCGTGGTCAGGTGCGAGTACTCGTTGCCCGACATTCCGACGAACACGCCAGCGCGGGTGCCACGGAGCGACGACGGGGCGATGCCGGCGTGCTCGAGCGCCTCCCACGCGACCTCGAGCAGCATGCGCTGCTGCGGGTCCATCAGTTCGGCCTCGCGCTCGGAGATGCCGAAGAAATCGGCGTCGAAGCCCGAGACGGAGTCGAGGTAGCCGCCGAAGCGGTTGAGGCCCTGCACCACTGCTGCGGCCGGAGCGCCCGGCGGCGTGAACTGCTCCCAGCGGTCCTTGGGTACCTCGCGGATGGCGTCGCCGCCCTCGAGGAGGAAGTCCCAGAGCTGCGCGGGGCCGTGCACGCCACCCGGCAGGCGGCAGCCCAGGCCGACGACCGCGATGGCGTCGTCGCCCGGCTCGTCGCCGGTGGAGACCGACGAGATCGGCGTCCCGGCCGCTGGCTGGTCGGCCTTCGGCGGATCCTCGTTGAAGAGCAGCTTGCGGACGAGCAGCGTGATCGTCGGCGTCTCAAAGACGAGCGTCGGCTCGAGGTCGCGGTCGAGGTGGTCCTCCAGCTCGCCGACGAGGCCGACGCCGTCGCGCGAGGAGAGGCCGAGCTCGGTCAGCGGGCGGTCGGGATCGACCTCATGCGGCTCAAGGTCGAGGTAGCCGGCGATCTCCGTCCGGATCCACTCGACGAGCTCGCGCTCCTGGGCCTGACGCGAGTCGCTCATGCCTGCTCCCCATCGGCGCCGCCGGCGGCCGGCTTGACGGTCTGAAGGGTGCCCTCGAGGTATGAGGCACGGGTCGCTTTGCGGGCGATCTTGCCGCTGCTGGTGCGGGCGATCGTGTCGGGCTCGACGAGGACGAAGTCGTGCAGGGCCACAGAGTGCTGCTCGGAGACGGCCTGCTTGGCCGCGCGGGCGATCTCCTCAAGGCGCTCGCCAACGCCTGCGGCATGGCGGTAGCGCTCAGCGACGACGACCATCGCCTCGCCGGTCTCGGTCGGCACGGAGAACGCGGCGAGCCGGCGCTGCGCGATGCCGTCGTGCGACTCCTCGACGCTGAACTCCACGTCGTGCGGGTAGATGTTGCGGCCGTCGACGATGATCAGGTCCTTGATGCGGCCCGTCACGAACAGGTAGCCGTCGATCAGCACGCCGAGGTCCTCGGTGCGCAGCCAGCCGTCGACCGGCACATCGCTCGCGCTCTCGATGCGCGCGCCGAACACGGCCTCCGTCTCCGACGGCTTCTTCCAGTAGCCCTGGCCGATGTTGCCGCCGTGGACCCAGATCTCGCCGACCTTGTGCTCGCCAAGGTCTTGGCGCGTGTCGGGGTCAACGATCGCCACGTACTGGTCGTAGGCCTTGCCGCTGGAAACGAGGGGGACCGCACGGCCGCCCGCGGGGATGTCGGTGGAGACGATGCCCTGCTGCAGCAGCGCGGCGTCGACCTGCACGATGGTCGGGTCCTCGCGCGGCGGCGTGAGCGACACGAGCACGGTGGCCTCGGCGAGGCCGTACGTCGGGCGCTGGGTGTTGCGGCGAACGCCGACATCGGAGAAGGCGTCGACGAAGTGGTCGAGCGTCGCCGGCAGGATCGGTTCGGCGCCGTTGGCCCAGGCGACGATGCCGGAGAGGTCGAGCCCTTCCTTGTCGGCCTCTTTGACCCGCTTGACGACGTAGTCGTAGGCGAAGTTGGGGGCCGCGGTGATCGCGTCGCGGCGGCCCGAGCAGGCCTGGAGCCAGCGCAGCGGCTTGAGGATGAACGCGACCGGGTCGAGCAGCACGCACTCGGCGCCGCCGACGACCGGGCCGGCCGCGCCGAGCAGCAGCCCCATGTCGTGGAACAGCGGCAGCCACGAGACGCACGTCGGGCGGCCCCACGGCAGCTGATGGCCGTTGATGAGCTGGACGACGTTGACCGCGAGGTTGCGGTGCGTGAGGACCACGCCCGCGGGCGTGCGCGTGGAGCCCGACGTGTACTGCAGGTACGCGACGTCGTCGAAGTCGAGGTCTTCCGGCCACCGGTAGGACTCGGCGAGGGCGTCCTGGTCCGCGCGGAACTCGTCGACGCAGAGGATCTGCGGCTGAGTCGCCCCGCCGATCTCGGCGCGGAACGCCTCGACCATCTCGAGCTTGTCGGTGGTGGTAAGCAGCAGCGTGGGAGCTGCGTCGGTGACGACGGCCTGCAGGCGCTCGGCATGCCCCGGCAGGTCGGGGGCGTAGAGCGGGACGTTGATCGTGTTCGTGCGCAGCGCGCCGACGAAGCCTGCGATGTAGCCCAGGCCCTGCGGCACCAGGATCGCGACGCGATCGCCGGGCTGCGTGAGCTCCATGATCTTCGCGGCGAGCGCACGGGTCCAGTACTCGAGTTCGGCGTACGTGACGACGTGCTCGACGCCCTTGCGGCTCTCGGCGTAGTCGATGAACGTGTGCGCGGGCTTCTCCGGCGTGGCCTCAGCCCAGTACTCGAGGAACTCGGCGAGGAAGGCCGTGTCGGTTCCGGTGGCGAGGAGCTCGGATGGGGTGCGCGTGGGAATGGTGTTCATGCGATCTCCGCGCGAAGATCCGCGTGGGGCAGCAGGGGTGGGGTTGAAGGAGACCGCGGGACGGAGCGGTCCACGACGGCGGTGCGCGCAGGGCTATGTGCGCAGCGCGTACGCCGCGTAGGACCAGAACCTCGCACGGGGAGCTCCTCTAGGGGGATCGTCGTAGTCCACCTCAGTGACCAGGCGCCTACGAGACATGGGACACACAGAAGCATACGAGGTGGGAAATCGAGAAACAAGCTCGCCCCCGCGGGCGACCGAAAGCGTCGGTTGCTAGCGCAAGATTCCCGGCTTTTGCAGGGATTTTCTAGATACCAGCAGAACGCGAAATCTGGCCATACGGGCGCGTTTGGAGCCACCGCGAACTGCGACGGCCTTGACGGGTGTGCGAGGCCCCCGCAGGCGCCCCGTGATCGCCCGACTCTAGTGCTCCGCCGACACCCGCTGGAATGAGCCGGACTCAGTTCGCACCCATGGCCGCGCGCACCCGGAATCCGGGTGGACGAACCTGTCCGATTCGCTACGAAGCGCGGCAGGCGATGCGGACTGGGGACGCAGGCCAGCACGGAATGGACATTACCGGCGTTATGCCGGCGCCGCACGCTCCCAGCTGACGGAGCCTCAGCTATGCCCGCCAGCTGGTCCGCGGCTCCGGCCTATGCCGCAGGCGGCGCGCCGAAGAGCGCGTAGGTCCACACGGCCGAGTTCGCCGCGGACGCCGGCTTACCCTGCTCGATCAGGCCGTTGCTGGTGACCAGGCCGCCCTTCGTGCTGCCAGAGCCGACCGGGAGGTTGCAGGCCTGCACCAGCAGCAGCGACGACGCCGGCGTACGCTTGCTCTTGCACTCGCCGCGCGTCTTGATCTCGAACGTGCCGCTTGCGGTCTTCAGCGTGGCCAGCGTGGCGACGCCGTAGCCCTCGTTGGACTTGTAGAGGTAGCAGACGGTGAGCTTGCCGACGGGCGGGCCAACCGCCTCAGGCACCTGCCCGCTGACCGGATCGGGCTCGGCGACGGCGAAGTTGGCCGTGCGCACCGCGATCTCCTTGCTCACGCCGATCTGGCCGCAGGTCGGCGAGGTGGCCGTGACGACCTCATCCCGGGTGCGGAACGTGAAGAAGTCCAGGCCGGGCGTCTCTGGCCCGATGTTCGGCGGCGTCGGGTTCGTACCCGGCGCCGGATTCGGGGCGTTGCCGAGCACGTGGGCCGTCCACACGCTGCCGGTCGGCGCCGTGTCGCTGCGGTTGAGCGTGTTGACGAGCGAGTTGCTCGTGATCAGGCCGCCGGTGACGCCGGCGGCGTTTCGCCGGACCTGCATCTGGCAGTTGAGCAGCAGCGGCAGGTTGGCGATGACGACCGGCGCAAGGTTGCAGCCGCCCGAGGCCTCCACCGTGCCCGGACCCGGAAGCGTGGAGTAGGCGTAGGCGTCGAGCAGGTCGTTGGCGGCCACATTGGGCACCGCGCAGATGAAGCCAGGGCCCAGCAGGCTCTTGGTCTGGTCCTCGATGCGGCCCGTCGACGCGTTGGCGCCGTAGGAGAACAGCAGCGCGTTGAGCCGGGTGATGGTGGTGATCGCGCGCAGCCCGAAGTGGTTGTTGCACTTCGTGTTCTGCGCGTTCGTCGCGGGCGCACCGGTGTCGCGCGTGCGGAAGACGAAGTACTTGCCCGTGTCGACGCCGTTCCACGCGGCCTTCTTGCCCTTGGCCGACTTCGCCGTCTTGCCCTTGGCTGCCGCTGGATGGGCACCCAGACTGAGCCCGGCAAGCGCAGCGACGAGCACTGCGGTCACGACGGCGAGCAGCCGTCGCCTGTGGGACACGGGGTGGGACATCATCGCTCCAAGACTTGGAAAAGCGTGCGGAATCCCGAGTATACGGCCCGGTCAAGCACACTACGCAACGTAGCCCGAAGGTCGGTCCCGGTCATCTCGCCTGACCAGCGTCTCACGGGTACCGCAAGCATCCAAGTCTGAAATCGGTGAGACCGCCGCGGACCGCTCGCTCCGTCACTACGCTCGGCGCGTGAGCAGCGCAGGGCCCGCCGTCGAG
>JAEZDB010000119.1 GCA_023429855.1 Actinomycetes bacterium | reverse complement strand
CAGCCGCCGCCGATCCTCCGCACCCGGATGCCCGCGTTGCCGAGTGCCGCGGCGTCGAGGGTGCCGCGGCCGTCGATCACGGCCTGGGCGCCTGGCACCTGCTCCGGCGTCAGGGCGCGGTACTCAGCATGGTCGGCCTGCAGGATCGCGCCGTCGATCGGCGCGCCGTCCCAGCTCGGGAGGCCAAGCTCGGCAAGCGCCTCGGCGTCGTAGAGCGGGTCGACGACCTGAGCCGTGGCGCCGCGCTGCTCGAGCTCCTTCACTAGCGGGAACACGCCGCTGAACGCCGTCTCGCGCACGCCGCCGCGGTAGGCGGCGCCGAGGACCAAGACGCGCTTGCCCGCGAGGGGCGCGAGGTCGCGCTCGAGCAGGTCGATCGCGTGAGCGGGCATCTCTTCGTTGACGATCCGGCCGTGGGCGACGAGCTTGGCGTCCGGGTCGCCAGCGAGGTAGAAGCGCGGGTAGACGGGAATGCAATGCCCGCCCACGGCGACGCCTGGCCGGTGTACGTGGCTGTAGGGCTGCGAATTGGCGGCGTCGATGACGGGTCCGAGGTCGATGCCGACGCGGTCGGCGTACTTCGCGAACTCGTTCGCCAGCGCGATGTTGACCTCGCGGTACGTCGTCTCGACGAGCTTGGTCAGCTCGGCGGCCTCGGCGGAGCCGAGCTCCCGCACGTCGGCGGTGAGGAAGTCGCGATAGAGCGCCGCGACCCGGCGTTCGCAGGCCAGCGTCACGCCGCCGACGAGCTTGGGGTAGTTCGCGAGGTCGGCGAAGATCCGGCCGGAGAACACGCGCTCGGGGCTGAACGCGACGTTGAGCTCGACGCCGAGCTCGAGTCCGCTGAGCTCCTCGAGGCGCGGCGCGATCCGCTCACGCGTGGTGCCGACGGGCACGGTCGTCTCGAGCGCGAAGCAGCTACCGGCGCTGAGGTGCGGGCCCACGGCGCCCACGACGGCGTCGATGGCGCGCCAGTCCGGCACGCCTTCGCTGTCGACGACGAGCGGCGGCACCGCGATGACGAGGTCGGCCTGCGGAATCGCATTGGCGGGGTCGGTCGTCGCGCGCAGCCGGCCGGCGTCGACCAGCGTCTTCAGCGCTTCAGCGAGTCCAGCCTCCCCAGGGAACGGCGGCTCGCCGGCGTTGACCTGAGCGACGACGCGTTCGTCGATGTCGACTCCGACGACGGTGTGGCCAGCAGCGGCGATCTGCACGGCGAGCGGCAGCCCGATCTTGCCGAGGGCGACGACGGCCGCGTTGAACTCCCGCGCCGGCTGGGGGACGGAAGGCGCTGCGATCGTCTCTGGCACAGCGGGGTAGGCTACCGGCGCATGCCGCCAGAGCCCGCCCAGGCCCTCCATCCGCAGGCGCGGATCGCCGCCGATGCCCGCCTCGGACACGGCGTCGTCGTCGGCGCAGACGCCGAGATCGGCCTTGGCGCGGAGCTCGGTCCGAACACCGTGATCGGTGCCGGCGTGCGGGTGGGAGACGGCTGCCGGCTCGGCGCGAACGTGGTGGTTCACGACGCGACAGAGCTCGGCGCGGGCTGCTTGATCCAAGACGGCGCGGTGCTCGGCAAGCAGCCGGCGCTGGCGCGGACCTCGTCGCTGCGCACGAGCGAGCCGCTGGCCCCGCTGGTGCTGGGCCGGCAGGTGACCGTGGGCGCGGCTGCGGTGCTCTTCGCAAGCGCAGCCGTCGGCGACGAAGTGATCGTCGGCGACCAGGCCTATGTGCGCGAGCGCGCGGTGATCGGCGCCAGCTCGGTCATCGGCCGCGGCACGGGCGTCGACCCCGAGGTCGTGATCGGGAGCCGCGTGCGGATCCAGTCGCAGGTCTACGTGACCGCGGGGACCGTCGTCGAGGACGACGTGTTCATCGGACCGTGTGCCGTGACGACCAACGACAACGCCGTCGGCCGCCCGGGCCCGGGGGAATCGCTACGCGGGCCGCGGATCGAGCGCGGGGCTCGCGTGGGCGGAGCGGTGACGCTCACGCCGGGCGTCGTGATCGGCGCCGAGGCGTTCGTGGGCGCTGGCGCCGTGGTCACGAAAGACGTCCCGCCGCGGACCCGTGCATACGGGGTGCCGGCTCGCGTGGTCGGTGACGTCGCTCCAGAAGACCTGCTCGATTAGCCCGCAGCAGCGGCCGGACCGGTACCCTCCGCCGGATGCCCACTGTCTTGTCGACCTTCCTGGCCCTCGGGTCGATCACCGATCCGATCGTCAACTTCGCGGTTGACATCGTCGAGAAGGTCGGCCTCGTCGGGATCTTCATCATGATGACGCTGGAGAGCGCAGCGGTGCCGATTCCGAGCGAGCCGACGATGATGGCGGCCGGGTTCGCCGCGTCCGAGGGCGAGTACCCGTTCATGGCGGTGGTGATCGTTGGCACGGTCGCCAATGTCATCGGGTCCTGGCTCGGCTACGCGATCGGCTACTTCGGTCGCTACGAGGCGCTCGAGAAGCACCACTGGATCCACTTGGATCCCAAGCAGATCGCCCGCGCCGAACAGTACTTCGACAAGCACGGCAACATCACCGTCTTCGCGACCCGTCTGCTCCCGATCATCCGGACGTTCATCTCGCTGCCGGCAGGCGCGGCCCGCATGCCCCTCGGCCGCTTCACCCTTTACACCGCAGCGGGCGCGTTCCTGTGGATGCTCGGCCTCACCTACCTCGGCTATGCCGTCGGTGAGAACTGGTCGGAGCTGCAAGACAAGATGCACTACTTCGACTACGTCATCGCCGCGTCGATCATCGGCGTCGCGATTTGGCTCTTGGTGAAGTGGCGGCAGAACAAGGCCGCCAAGCGCAATGGCGATGGCGGCGCCGACGCCGCTCCGGCGCCGGAGCCCGAGCACGTCGGCTAGTCCCGCTCGCGGGCGGCTCCCGGTCGGGCTGCCGCTCCGCTTGGCGGGGCGCGATGATGCCCTCATGACGCCGCCCGCGCCCATCCGTGCCGCGCTTGCCGGCGCGCTGCATGGCGTCGTGGAGTGGCTGCCGGTGTCGTCGTCCGGCCATGTGGCGTTGCTCATCGACGCGGCTGGTTGGCCCGAGGCGGACCCGTTGCGCCGCCGCGAGCGCCGTGCCCTCGAGG
>JAEZDB010000040.1 GCA_023429855.1 Actinomycetes bacterium | reverse complement strand
CGC
This sequence comes from Actinomycetes bacterium, assembly GCA_023429855.1. Taxonomy (GTDB): domain Bacteria; phylum Actinomycetota; class Thermoleophilia; order Solirubrobacterales; family Solirubrobacteraceae; genus JAGIBJ01. The sequence goes on along the minus strand of JAEZDB010000040.1, from coordinate 3,231 downwards.
GGACGAGCAAGCCCTCGCCCGCCGCCCACCGGCGAAACGGAGATCCCTTGATCCAGACGTCCCTCTTCAAGCGCGGCCCAGGCCTCGCATTCGGCGTGGCGCTGTTCGCGTTCGTCCCGTCGGCGTCGGCGGCGCCGACGAACCAGCCCGGCTGGTCGGCCACGTCGACGAGCATCACGACCGGTGTCCTGACCGGCTACGAGACGGCGATCGACACCTACAACCGCAAGGTGTACGCGGCCGACGCCCAGCCGATGACCGCCGAGCGCGCGTGGGCCCTGACGCCCGGCACCCCGCCCGTGGTGTCGACGACGCAGTACACCGACCGCATCGTGCAGGCCGCGACCGGCAAGGTCGTCGCGCTCGACGCCGACACGTACGCGTGGTCGAAGAACTACTCGTTCACCGGCCTCAAGGACACCAACGGCAAGCCCAGCTCCGGCATCGTCCCGGCCGTCGCCGGCCCGCCCGCGGCGCCCGCGGAGTGGACGTTCAATTTCGGTACGCCGAGCACCCACACCGGGATCGCGACCGGCAACAACCGCAGCGTCGCCAACCTGCCGTACGGCGTGGCCGTCGACGGCAACCTGCCGGATCCCGTCATCGTGACCACGCAGACGCGCACGGCCACCATCGCCGCCTACAAGGCCTCGCAGTCGGCGCCGACCGACGCCGACGTGATCCCGTACGCCAGCGTCGGTCTGACGGGCGTGCAGGCCCGCACCCCGGTCGTCGACCCGGTCCGCCACAAGGCGTACTTCGCCGGCTACAACGGCGTCAACGGCGTCGTCGTGCAGCTCAACACGCTGACCCGTGCGATCGAGGCGGTCATCCCGGCGCCCGGCGCCGTGGGCCTGGCGCTCGACGTCGAAGGCAACCGCCTGTTCGTCGGCACCTACCAGGCTCCGGTCACCGCTGAGAGCCCGAAGGGCCACTACCTGCGGATCCTCGACCTCTCCAAGGTCAACACGAGCGACCCGACGAACAAGGCCCTCAACGCGGGCGTCGTCGTCAAGAACGTGCCGAACGTCGGCGAGAACACCCGCCCGGGCTACGACCCGAAGACGAAGAAGGTCTACCTCGCCAACTCCGTCGCCGCCGGCTCTACGACGGGCACCTCGCAGCTGACGGTCGTCGATGCCGATCCGGCGAGCGCCGCCTACGGCACGATCGCCAAGACGATCGCGCTGCCGCCGCGCCCGAACGGCGTCGCCGTCGACGCGGAGCGGCGGCTCATCTACGTGCCGCTGCTCGGCGGACGGCTGCTCGCGGTCCTCAACGCCGACACCGACGAGTACGTGACCGGCGTCCCGACCACCGGCAACGCGGTCGACGCCGACGTCGACCCCAAGACGGGCGTCGTGTTCGTCTCGAGCCAGAGCACCGGCACCACCTCCGGCGCCGGGCAGGTGCAGGCCGTCAAGGTGACGCCTCCGAGCGCGCAGCCCAAGGGTGAGACCGGCCCCGCTGGTGCTCCCGGCGCCCCCGGCCCTGCCGGCGCGCCCGGCGCCCCCGGCAAGGACGGCCTGAACAGCCTCGCGCTGCAGCTCAGCTCGCTCAAGCTGCTGGGCTCCAAGCTGAGCTTCACGGCGCCGAGCGCCGGCAAGCTCACCGTCTCGGTCAAGGCCGGCGGCCGGACGATCGCGACGGGCAAGCGCACCGCGGCCAAGAGCGGCAAGTACTCGCTCACGCTGAAGCGGACCAAGTACGGCAAGAGCCGGCTGAAGAAGAAGGCGCGCCTGTCGGGCACCCTCACCGCCACGTTCACGCCGGCCACCGGCGCCACGTCGTCGCAGAAGTCGATCAAGGCCTCGATCAAGCGCTAGCGCGCTTGGCCTGCGGGCCGGGGGGCCGTCGCGCGCCCCCCCCCCCCCGCGGTCACCTGTGGCACCCCCGGCCTGCGGGCCGGATCCACCCCTGGCGGGCACGCCGTGCGCGCCACCCCCTCCACCCCAACCGAGAGACGGATCTCGACCATGCACTCGTTCCCCCGCGCTGCGCTCGCCCTGCGGCGACTCGCGCCCCTCATCGCCACGTTCATCGCCGCGCTCGCCCTGGCGCCCGCGGCCCAGGCGGCCAAACTCACCTTCTCGACCGGAGCCGGCGCGCAGGTCACGCTGAGCGACACGCCCGACCCGGCCCTGGCCGCCCCAGGCGACGCCTTCGCCCCTGGCGCCACCATCTACCTGCAGGGCACCGGCTTCAACGGCACCGGCGGCAGCGGCTCGCCGCAGGTCTGCATCAAGCTCGACGACGTCGACGGCGAGCTCACCTACGACGACGTCACCCCGCCGTTTGAGCCTGGCCTGCCGACGTTCCAGACCGACGGCGCCGGCAACTGGTCCGGTTGGGTCAAGCTCAAGGACGGCATCCCGCTGAGCGGCCCCGGGAGCGGCGCGAACGCCGGCAAGCATTGGCTGCGGGTGCTCTCGGGCGTGCCGTCGAGCGGCACGAACGTGACGGTGCCGATCAGCTACCAGGCGCACTTCCGCGTCCAGCCCGACCTCGAGGCGGGCTTCACGAACACGGCTGGGACCTACACCCCCGGCACGACGATCTCGCAGGGCCCGTTCGGCGTCGCCAGCCCCAACGGGTCGACGCCCGCCCTTCCGGCTGGCCCGGCGTTCACCATCGTCGGCGCAGCCGGCAAGCTCGACGCCTCTGAGCCGGTGACCGCGACCCTCGACGGCACGCCGCTCACGGCCAACAACGCCGGCACCGCGACCGCGCTGACCACCGACAGCGACGGCGCGTTCCGTGCGTGGACGAACCTCCCCGTCACGGCTGCCGGCGACCATGTGCTGCGCGTGAGCACGAGCACCAAGCAGGAGGAGATCACCCTCAAGACGGTCGCCCACGCCGCCACGCTGCAGACGCCCAAGGTGCGCCCCGGCGGGACTGCCGTGGTGAGCATCTCCGGGTTCCTCGGCATCGACGGCAAGCCGCAGAAGGTCGCGCTCGTCGGGCGCGGCCCGGGCAGCGCGGGGGCGATCACCGACGACGCCGTCCTGGCGTGCGGCGAGACCGACGCCTCCGGTGCGGCCACGCTGACGGCCACGATCCACCCCACCGCCGCGGCCGGCGCCGGGATCCTGCGGGTCGCCGCCGGCACCGCGTGCGTGCCGCCGCTCGTCAGCCAGCCGCTGCCGAGGTTCATCCCGTCGGTCGGGCTCACGGTCGACGCCGCAGCGCCGCAGGCCGGCACGACGTTCGCGAAGGGCTCGGTCGGGT
>JAEZDB010000039.1 GCA_023429855.1 Actinomycetes bacterium | reverse complement strand
TGTATAAGACACTGGGTGCGGCGCGCGCGGCGCAGGCCCAGCTCGAGCGTCCACACGCTCAGCGGCAGGAGCACGACCGCGAAGCCGAGCAGGATCAGCAGCGAATCGCGCAGCTCGGCGACCGTGGCGCCGTCAAGCATCGCGCCGCGCATCGCGTCGAGGGAATGGGTCAGGGGCGAGAGGCGGCTGAGCTGCTCGAGGAACGGCGGGAGCACCTCGACGGGGAAGAGCGTCCCGCTGATCAGGGCGAGGATCGCGATGAAGATCGGGACGACGCCCGCGCCCTGCTGGAACGCCAGCACGAGCGCGGCCCCGAAGAAGCCGAACGCCGCGAAGACGCCGATCGACAGGATCGTCGTGAGCAAGATCGACGGGAAGTACGGGTCGGCGCCCGACATGCCCAGCGGGATCGCGATGATGATCGTGACGGTGGCGCCGATCAGGGCGTCGAGGATCGGGTAGAGCAGCCAGCCCAGGCCGAGCGTCGCGCTGCCGACGGGGAGCGAGGCGACGGCTTCGAGCGTCCCCTCCACCTGGTCGCGGCGGGCGGCGCCCATCGACGCGCCGACGGCCGTCTCGACGATCCCGGCGATCGCGGTGCCGACGACGACGAAGCGGAAGTACTCGTCGGGCGAACCGACCACCTCGCTGTCGCCGACGACGCGCGACACGAAGTAGAAGAGGATCAGCGTCCCGGCGACGCCAAGGTGCCCGAAGAAGAAGCTCAGCTTGTAGCTGTAGGCGACCTTGAGGTCCTTCAGCGTGAGGGTCCACGCGGCGCTCAGGGCGTTGAGGCGGTTCGGGCGGTGCGGCGCCGGCGCCTTCGGGGTGGCGCTCATGCTTCGTCCTCGGCGTCGGGGCGCGACGCGATCTCGGTCACGTTGCCGCTGGTCGCAAGCGGGCCGTACTCGCGCAGGCTCGGCGTGGCGACGACGACGGTGGCGCCCGCCGCGGCGCGGGCTTGCAGCACGGCGAGGACGAGCGCTTCGGCGTCGGGGTCGAGGCCGCGCAGGGGCTCGTCGACGAGCAGCACGCGCGGGTCGCCCACGAGCGCGCGGCCCAGGACGACGCGCTGGCGCTGGCCGGCAGAGAGCGCGTGGGCGTCGCGCTTGGCGAGCTTGGCGAGGCCGAGGGTGTCGAGGACGGCGAGGCAGTGGTCGTCGCGGTCCTTGCGGGAGACGCCGCGCACGCGCGCAAACATCCCGAGGTTCTCGAGGATGGAGAGCCGCCAGAAGAGGCTGCGCTCGTTGACCAGGGCGAGGCCCAGCTGCGCGCGGACGAGCCGGCCGTCGGTCACCGGGTCGACGCCGTTGATGCGGACGGTGCCGGCGTCGGGGAGGACGAGCGTGGCGAGGATCCGCAGCATCGTCGTCTTGCCGGCGCCGTTGCGGCCCACGACCAGCGAGACCTGTCCCGCCGGCGCACGCAGGTCGGTTGGGCGCAGCGCCGTCTCGCCGTCGAACGCCTTCGTCACGCCCGAGGCGGCGATCCCCGTGTGGAGGCCCTCCTCTGGCGGTGCGGCGGGGACGGTCACCGGCGCAAGGTTACGCGCGGGGCAGGCGGGCTACAGTCCGTTGCCGAATCAACCCGATCCGGCGGCGTATATGGGCGTTGGTTCGGGTCGATTGGCAGCGGGGCGGGGCTTTTCGACCCGTCCTGGGCGTATCGACCCGTTTGGGCGGCGTATATGGGCGTTGGTTCGGGTCGATTGGCAACGGGGCGGGCGTGGCGCGGGCTACAGTCCGCGGCAGTGACCGCGTCGCCGCCGAGCCACACCCTGCGGCCGACGCAGGACGAGATCTGCGTCGCGATCCTCTTCGGGCAGGACCCGGCGACGGCGCCGCTCGACCTCGCTGGCGGCGTCGCCAACGATCCGCGGCCGATCATCGAGCGCCAGATCCAGGAGGCGATGCTGCGCGGGCCGCTGTGGGTCGCCTTCTCGGGTGGACGGGACTCCTCGGCGCTGCTGGCGATCGCCGCGTCGGTCGCGCGGCGCGAGGGGCTGGCGCCGCCGGTGCCCGTCACGATGGTCTTCCCCGAGGTCACCGACACCGACGAGGAGGGCTGGCAGCGGCTCGTCCTCGAGCACCTCGGGCTCGTCGACGACTGGGTGCGCCTGCAGCCGGGGGAGGAGCTCGACATGATCGGGCCGTACGCCGAGCGGATGCTGCTGCCCCACGGCATTCTGCTGCCGCCCAACTCGCACGCGATCCTGCCGATGGTCGACGCGATGGGCGCCGGCGGCACCCTGCTCTCCGGCAGCGGCGGCGACGAGCTGATGGAGGGGCGGCCGCAGCGCGTGTCGAGCGCGGTGCTGTCGCGGCGCAAGGTGCGACGCGTCGAGCGGGCCGGGGCGATCGTCGACGACCTGCCGCGGCCGCTGCAGGCGCGGCTGATCCGCCGGCATTCCTCCTGGGGTGGTCCGCGCTGGCTGCGCGGGCACTCGCTGATTGACGGCTTTCACTGGTTGACGCCGGCGGCGCGGGCGCGGCTCATCGAGGAGGAGATCGCGGAGCGGGCTGCCTCGCCCGTGCGCTTCGACGCGCTACTCGAGCGCGCCTTCCGCGACCGCCACTTTCAGATGGGCCGCTACGCCTACGACCTCATCGGCGCCGACACCGGCACCCAGGTCCTCACGCCCTTCGTGCACCGCGATGTCGTCGCCGCCTTCGCTCGCTCCTGGGGCTACCGCTTCCCGGGCGCCCGGGTGCGCTCGCTGCGCGGCATCGTCGGCGACCTCCTGCCCGAACCGATCCTCGCGCGCGCGTCAAAAGCCGAGTTCGTCAACGTCTTCGCCACCGAGCGCCTCCACACGTGGGTGCGCGAGTGGGACGGCACCGGCATCGACGAGTCCCGCGCGAGCGTCGCCGCCCTGCACCGCGAATGGGGCCAGCCCGAGCCGCACTACTGCTCGCTGCCGCTGCTGCAGCAGGCGTGGCTGGCGGGCCGCGGCGGCTGACGCGGCTGCGGCGCCGAGGTGGCTGCGGCGCTGGCG
>JAEZDB010000027.1 GCA_023429855.1 Actinomycetes bacterium | reverse complement strand
GGTGACCGGCGTCGACGCCGGACGGCCGACCCTGCCGGGTGATCTGCCGGGTGCGGTCGTCCTCGGCACCGACGGGCTCGCGGAACTGCGGTCGAGCGGCGCTGCAGCGGTCGTCGCTTCGCCGGGGGTCCCGTGGGGTGCGCCGGTGCTGGAAGCCGCGCGCGCGGCCGGACTCCCGGTGATGGGCGAGCTCGAACTGGGCTGGCGCGCGAGCCGCGGCCAGGTCCTCGCAATCACCGGCACCAACGGCAAGACCACTACGACCGAGCTGGTGGCCGCGATCTGCCGCCGCGCCGGCCGCAACGTCGTCCTGGCGGGCAACGTCGGCTACGCGCTGACCGAGCTGGCGCCGACGACGACCGACGACAGCACCCTCGTCCTCGAGGTCAGCTCGTTCCAGCTGGAGGCCGCCGACGGCTTCCACCCCGACGTCGCCGCGCTGCTGAACCTCGCGCCGGACCACCTCGACCGCCACGGCACGCTGGAGGCCTACCGCGAGGCCAAACTCCGTCTGTTCGCGCACCTTGGCGACGGCGACACCGCCGTCTTGCCCGTCGGGTTTGACGCACCGACCGGCGGCGCGCGCATCGTGCGATTCGGGCCCGGCAGCGACGTCGACACGGCCGAGGGCTGCGTGCGGTGCGGCGACGACGTCCTCGCCGCCGCGGGTGGTCTGCGGCTGTTTGGCACGCACAACTACGAGAACGCCGCTGCAGCCGCGGCGATCACGCTGGCGGCCGGCGTCGAGATGCGCGACGTCGCCGCCGGGTTGGCCGCGTTCCCCGGCGTGGCTCACCGGTTGGAGTCGGCGGGGGAGTGGGACGGCGTGCTGTGGGTCAACGACTCCAAGGCGACCAACGTCGACGCAACCCTCACGGCACTCGCGGCGTTCCCCGGCCGCCGCATCCACCTGATCCTCGGCGGCCTCGCCAAGGGGCAGACCTTCAAGGCGCTGCGTGCCCCGATCGCCGCTGGCTGTGCGAGCGTGCAGCTCATCGGCGACGCCGAGCCGCAGCTCGCGCAGGAGCTTGCTGGCGCGTTGCCGCCCGATCGGATCTTCCGCTGCCGGACTCTCGACGTGGCCGCTGAAACGGCGCGTGAGCAGGCGGTCTCCGGCGACGTCGTGTTGCTTTCGCCGGCCTGCGCCTCTTGGGACCAGTTTCCGAGCTACGAGATTCGCGGCCAGGACTTCAAGGAGTTGGCCGCCGCGCGGCGAAGCAGCGCGTGATGGACCAGACGGCAGCGATCCGCAGCGGCGCCCTCCGGCCTCGCCACCAGCTCACGGTGGCGACCGTCTCGCTCGTGGTGATCGGCTGCCTCGCCGTCCTCAGCGCCGCCGACGGGTCCAGCACCGGCAGCGCCTTCTCGTACTTCGCCAAGAGCGTCGTGTTCGGCGTCGTCGGCCTGTCGCTGATGTTCTTCCTCGGCCGCGGCGGACGCCACGGCGAAGGTGGCCTGGCGCTCGCGCACCAGCTGACCAAAGTCTTGCTCGGCATCGGCGTGTGTGGCGTGATCTTCGTGATGCTGCCAACGCCGATCACGCCCACGATCAACGGCGCCAAGCAGTGGATCGTGCTGCCCGGCGGCTTCACGCTGCAGCCGTCCGAGCTCCTCAAGCCCGCGCTCGTGCTGTGGATGGCGGCAACGCTCGGTCGCGAGCCGTGGCGCGTGCGGTCGTGGACCGAGCTCAAGCCGGTCCTTCTGACCGTCGGCGGCGTGCTCGGCGTGATCGCCATGCAGGATCTCGGGTCTGCCCTCGTGACCGGCGCGATCGTGATCACGGTCCTCTTCGTCGCCGGCGCGCCGATTCGGATTCTCGGGTCGTTGATCCTGGCGGCTGCAGCCGCTGCCGCGCTGCTGACGCTGGCAATGCCCGAGCGCGTCGAGCGGTTCACGGTCTTTCTCGCGCCCTTCGCCGACCGCTTCGACGCGGGCTTTCAGATCACGAACGGCCTGATGGCGATCGGCTCCGGCGGCGTGACCGGGCACGGCATCGGCGAGAGCCTGCAGAAGCACCTGATCCCTGAGCCGCAGACCGACTTCATCCTGCCGGTGATCATGGAAGAGGTCGGTCTGATCGGCGCGACCGTGATCATGGGGCTCTACCTCTGGCTCGTGTGGCAGGGGCTGCGCATCGCCCGCGAGGCCCGCTACGGCTACGACCGCCTCGTGGCCGGCGGGCTGGCGTCGATCCTGCTGTGGCAGGCCGGCCTCAACGTCTGGGCGGTCCTCGGCATCGCGCCGCTCACCGGCGTGCCGCTGCCGTTCATCTCCGCTGGCGGTTCCAGCGAGGTCATTCTGCTGGCCGTGGTCGGGTTGCTCATCGACATCGATCGCCGCACCTCCCTCGGGGCGCCGCCGCTCGTCGTGCCGGTCGCTGCACCTCCGGTGCCGGTGCGGGCCGCAGCGGCCGTTCGGGCCGAGGCGGCTCCCACGACGGTCGCCAGCCGCATGGCCGCGGCGGTCGCCACCACGAAGGCTGCAGCCGGGCTCGGCGGCCCGCTTCCGCCGGAGCCGCAGCCGGGCGAGCTGCGCGTCGTCGATCAGCGCCCGGCGACCACCGATCCTGGGGCGTCCGCCAACGGCGCCCGACCGTCCTTGCCGCAACCCGCGGTACAGGGAGGCAGCGCACCGGCGACCCGCAGACGTGGGAGCGTCTCAGGTCGCCGGCGCTCGCCGTCTGCCGCAGCCCAAAGCGGCGCAGCGCCCACGCCGAAGGTCGTCGAGCGTGTCGCCGGGATGGAGCTCCTTTCCGACGGCACCGTCCGCCTGCCGGGCGGCCGGATCGGTCGGCCCAAGAGCCCGATCTCGCTGCCCGACGGCCGCGTGCTCATGCCCGACGGCAAGCTCGTCTCGCGTGAGCAGGCTGCCCGGCTGCTCGCTGACGCCCCCAAGGCGTAGGCGCTCCCAAGCCCGCCACCCTCTAGCGTTGCCGCGCGTGAGTCTCTCGATCGTGATCGCCGCCGGCGGGACCGCTGGCCACGTGGTGCCGGCGCTCGCCGTCGCAAATGCCCTCCGTGACCAAGGCCACCGGGTCCGCTTCATCGGCGGCGACCGGGCCGAGGTCCGTCTCGTGCCGCAGGCGGGCTACGAGCTCGAGCAGCTCGACGTGCGCGGTTTCAGCCGCACCGACCCCAAGGCCGCGGCGAAGGCGGGCTTCAAAGCGGTCGGGGCGTACCGATCGGCGAGCAAGCTGCTCAAGGCCTGGCAGCCCGACGTCGTGATGGGCGGCGGGGGCTACGTCGCCGGCGTGGTCGGCGCGGCCGCAGTCCGTCGACGCATTCCGCTGGTCCTCACCGAGGCCGACTCGCACCTGGGGCTGTCGAACCGGTACCTGGCCAAGCGCGCCAAACGCGTCTGCCTGGCCTTCCCGGTCGCCGGCGCCGACAGCGACACGTTCCTCGTGACCGGCCGCCCGGTTCCGCCTCCGGCGACCGACCGGCCTGCGGCTCGCGCGCGATTCGGCGTGGCGGGCGACGAGCAGCTCGTCCTTCTCTTCGGCGGCTCGCTGGGCGCCCGCTCGATCAACGAAGCGGCGATCGAGGGGCTCGCCGGCGCGCCCTACCGCGTGCTTCACGCCGGAGGCACCCGCGACGAAGCGTCGCTGCGGCCGCGCGTGCCCGCCGAGCGGTACCAGCTCGAGCCCTACATCGACCGCTTCAACGAAGCTCTCCTTGCCTGCGACCTCTGCGTCGCTCGCTCGGGCGGCTCCGTCTTCGAAATCGCGGCCCACGGCCGCCCGTCGATCTTGGTCCCGTATCCGCATGCGGCCGCCGACCACCAGCGCGGCAACGCGATGGCGCTCGTCGACCGCGGCGCCGCGATCCTGATCGACGACGCCGACCTCACGCCGCAGCGCCTGCGCACCGAGGTCGACGCGCTCCTCGCCGACCCGGCCCGCCTGGCGTCAATGGGCGAGGCCGCACTTGCCTTCGCGCGCCCCGACGCCGCCGATGCCATCGCCGCCGAGGTCATCGCCGCCGCGAACTCCTAAGGCCGTGGCGCACTCGTGGCTTCACGGGCCTAGGCCGCGACTTGGGTCGGCAAACGGTCGCTCTACGTCGCTTCCGGAGCCCAAGTTGCTGTCACGCCGGATCGTGTGGTGACTTGGGTCGGCAATCGGCCGCTCTACGTCGCTTCTGGAGCCCGAGCCGGGCGCCGGCCCAACACCGGGTCGGGCACCGGCGGATGGTGAGCGAGGTATGCGCGCACGTCGTCGATGACCGCGTTGGGATCGTCGTCGAGATCTTCGCCCGCCACCTGAAACAGTGCCACCCCGATCCGCGCAAGGGCCCGCGCTTTGGCGTGGTCCCGCCGATAGGCTCGGCGGCCGCCGTGGTAGCTCCACCAATTGAGCTCGATGGCAGCATTGCGGTCGCGGTGGAGGACATCGATCTCCTTGCCGTCGAACGGGACGTTGGACTCGTACTCCGGGAGCCCCGCTGTATGGACGCGAGATCGAGCAACGTCCTGAAGAGGCTGGTCACTCTCAGGCCATGTCGGGTGGAGCAATCGCCGCGCTCCAAACGCCGCGGGCGGTGAATCTTCGTCCCGCGGCAGCCCTGGCGGGCGCTTCGCGTCGTCGACACGTGGATCGTGTTCGGATCCGGGTCGCGCTCAAGCAGTCCCCACAGCACGGCGGCGGTCCAATAGCTGAGCGCAGCACCTGCTCCGCCGCTGAGAAGCGAGGCCCACCGCCAGCCACGCTCCGTCATCGCGTCGTGGCCCACGGCGTACACGTCGCCGCCGAGATCATGGAGCCAGCCCCGCCGGTCATAACGCCTGATGTCCTTCCGGCTCAACCCCTCTGCGACCAGGCTCTTCCCGGTTGTCGCTCCGCCCCGGGTTGCCGCGCGACGGGTCACCCGGCTCACGATCTCGTCGAGTTCTGCGGCGCTCCGCCGACGCTTGCGGGTCGCCTGCTCACGAATTCTCTCCATATCTATAAGAGGGTTTGACGAACCAAAATTCGCCCCCCTTCCTCTAGGCTCCGTCCCCGTGAGCGGGACGGACTGGCACGGGCGCAAGCTGCACTTCCTCGGGATTGGCGGCGCCGGAATGAGCGGGCTCGCGGCGATCGCGCTGACGCGCGGCGCGACGGTTACCGGGAGCGACCGCGCGGGCAGCCCGGTGGTCGACGGGTTGATCGCGGCCGGGGCGACGATCACGATCGGCCACGACGCCTCAGCGCTGCCCTCCGGCCCGCTGGAGATCGTCCGCTCGACCGCGATCACCGACGAGAACCCCGAACTGGCTGCGGCCCGTGAGCGGGGCGACGCCGTCCTGCACCGCAGCGAGCTGCTCGCCGAGCTGGTCCAGGATCGCCGCACGATCGCCGTCGCCGGCGCCCACGGCAAGACGACCACGAGCGCGATGGTCGCCCACGCGCTCCATGGTCTGGGGCTCGACCCGTCGTGGGTCATCGGCGGGACGGTTCGCACGCTCGGTGCCGGCGCCCACTGGGGCGGCGACGACGGCTGGCTCGTCATCGAGGCCGACGAGTCCGACCGCTCCTTCCTGCGGCTGCACCCGGCGATCTCGATCGTCACCAACATCGAGCTCGACCACGACGCCCGCGACCTCACCGCGCTCGAAGCCGACTTCACACAGTTCCTCGGCGGCAGCGGCGAAGCCGTCGTGCCGACGGAGTGGGCGCGCGTGGTGCCAGCCGACACGCCCAGAGTCACGGTCGATCTGCCTGCCGGAGACCCCCTCACCGGCGTGCCGTTCACGGCGCGCAGCGGCGATGCGGTCACGATCACGCTCAAGGTGCCCGGCAGCCACAACGCCGGCAACGCCGCGCTCGCGATCGAGGCGCTCGCGCAGGCTGGCGTGAACCCGGCCGACGCCGCTGGCGCGCTGGCGAGCTTCGTCGGCGCCGGCCGCCGCTTTGAACCGCTGGGGGAGACGACCACCGGAGCCCGCGTCGTCGACGACTACGCGCACCACCCGACCGAGGTCGCCGCCACGATCGAAGCCGCGCGGACCTGGGCAGGTCGAGGCCGTGTGGTCGCCGTCTTCCAGCCGCACCTCTTCTCGCGCACCCGCGACTTTGCCGGGCCGTTCGCCGAAGCGCTCTCAGCCGCCGACGAGGCGATCCTGCTGCCGATCTACCCGGCGCGGGAGACGCAGGCGCAGTTCCCCGACATCACGAGCGGCACGATCGAGGCGTCGTGGCCCTGGCACGCGTCGGCGGAAGCGCGCCTCGTCGCCGGGTTCGTCGAGGCC
>JAEZDB010000487.1 GCA_023429855.1 Actinomycetes bacterium | reverse complement strand
CGCGTGGCGCGCGCCCTCGGACGAGCCGGCGTGGCCGACATCGCCGCCCTCGGCACGGCGATCCGCCGCGACCACGCGGTCCGCGACGACTTCCGCCGCTCGGTCGCGATCTCCGTCACCGGGTTCTTCCGGGACGCCGAGCAGTTCGAACACCTCGAGCGCCACATGGGCTGGCTCCGGCAGACCCCTCGGCCGCGCGTGTGGTCGGCTGGGTGCTCCAACGGCGCCGAGCTGTGGAGCCTCGCCGTGCTGCTGGACCGTCTCGGCGCCGCGGAGCGCGCGCAGCTGCTCGGCAGCGACCTGCTGCCCGAGAACGTGACCCGCGCCCGGCAGGGCCTTGATGACGGTGTGCTCGCCGGCCATACGTTGCCGACGGGCGCACGACCGATGTTCGAGGTGCGTGACCTCGCAAGGGCGCCGGCCGCACCGGGTCCGTGGCACGTGGTCCTCTGCCGCAACGTCGCGATCTACTTCGAGCCGCCCGCGCGACACGCGCTCCATGAGAAGCTGGCAGCGTCGCTGTCGGCCAACGGCCTGCTCCTGCTCGGCCGCAGCGAGCGGATCGCCAACCCGGCTGCGCTCGGGCTCGAGCAGGTCGCGCCGCACCTGTACCGGCGCTCGCGGTGAGCTGATGGGACTCACGAAGCGCCTCTCGCTGGTCGTCGGTCTTGGCGCTGCTGTGCTGCTGGCTGCCGTCATCGTCCTGGCGTTCTCCATTCGGGAGCTCGACCGGTCGGCCGATGCCGCTCGCCAAGCCGAGCACACGGCGACGAACGCCGAACGCGTCCGCAGCCTCGTCGTAGACGCCGAAACTGGGGTACGCGGATTCGCGATCAGCGGTCGCGACACGTTCTTGGAACCGCTGCTCGCGGCTGAGACGAACCTGCCTGAATCGACGGCCGCCCTCCAGAACGCGCGGCTCCCGAACGACCGGGCTAGGGCGCTCGCTGACGCCATCAAGGAGAACGCGAGCAACTACCTGACCGAGTACGCGACACCGCTGATCTCGGCGCTCCGCACCGACCCAGACAAGGGCCGCGATCTGATCCTCGCAGGGTCCGGAAAGCGGCGAGTCGATCAGCTGCGCGGCGAGATCGACGAGCTCGCCGCGATCGTGCGACGCGACGCCCGCGCCACCGCGGATTCAGCTAGCGCCCACGCCGCTCAGGCGCAGAACCTCGCGATCGCGGCCGGCGTGCTCGCACTCGGCCTCTTCACCGCCTTGCTGTGGTTCCTGGGCCGCGCGATCGTCGTGCCGATCCAGCGCACCGCTGATGCCGCCGAGGCCCTCGGAGCAGGCGACCTCTCCGTTCGCGTCGACGAAAGCGCCCGCGACGAGCTTGGGCAGCTCGCGCGCTCCTTCAACGCCATGGCCGACTCGCTCGCGGCGAACGCCGCCGAGATCGAGGCGCAGCAGGTCGAGCTCGAGCACCAGAACTCCGAGCTCGAACAGCAGGCGGTCGAGCTGGAGAGCCAGACGGTCGAGCTCGAAGCCCAGACAGCCGAGCTCGAAGCCGGGCAGCATGAACTGGCCGAGGCCAACGAGTCGCTCAGCCACCGCTCGCTCGAGCTGGAGGAGACGGCTGCTGCGTTGCGGGCCGCCCACGCTCGTACCCAGCTGTTCGCGGAGCTTGCTGACGGGCTCGGCCGCATCAGCGGCCTGCGCGAGCGCGCCGACCGGCTGCTCGCGACCGCCGCCGACATGCTCGGCGCCGAAGTCGGCGCGGTCTACGCGCTCACCGGCATCGACGCGGAGGTTCCGGAGCTCGTGGCGTGCCGCGGGATCGAGGAAGAGACGCTGCCGCTCTCGGCCGACGCACTCCATGGCCTGGCCGGACGTGCGTTCAACGAAGACCGCACGCTGACGGGCAGCCACGCCGACGGAGACCTGCGCTTGCAGGCGTTTGGCAACACCGTGTCGGTCCGCCGCGAGCTGCATGTGCCGCTGCGCTACGGCGATCGTGCCGTCGGCGTGATGAGCGTGGGGCGGACCGGTGTCGACCCGTTCGGTCCAGGTGAGATCGCGGCCGCCGAGCACCTCGGCGAGCAGGCCGCAGTGGCGTTCGACAACGCGATCGAGTCCGAGCGGCGCCGCTGGCTCGCCGACGTGCACCGCTCAGTCTTGAACTCCACCGGTGACGCGATTCGACTGGTCGGGACCCGCGGCGAACTGCTCGTGAACAACCCGGAGATGCAGCGGTTCGAGCGCGAGGTCTTTGAGATCGAGCCGCTGCAGACCGGTGCAGATCTGCCGCGGATGGGGCAGCTGATCGGGGATCGCACGGCCGACCCCGAGGGCTACCGGGCTCGTATCGCCGAGATCCTCGCCGACCCGCACGGAGAGTTCCACGACGAGTACGAGCTGATCGACTCCCACAAAGTGATCCAGCGGTTCACCGCTCCGGTGCACACGGCCGAGGGTGGCCTCGTCGGCCGGATCTTCGTGCTGCGCGAGGTCACCGAGGAGCGCCGCGCCGCGGCGCTCAAGGACGAGCTGATGTCGACGGTGTCGCACGAGCTGCGCACCCCGCTGTCGGCGATTCTCGGCTTCGCGGAGCTCCTGCAGGCCCGCGACTTCGACAAGGCTGAACGCGACGAGTACCTCGAGACGATCCACCAGCAGGCCGGCCGCCTCTCGAGCCTCATCAGCGACTTCCTCGACATCCAGCGGCTCGAACACTCGGACGAGGACCTCCGGATGGGCAAGGTCGAACTCGGCGGCATGCTCAAGCAGCAGGTCGAGTTCTTCTCACGCCAAAGCGAGCAGCACCCGGTGATCCTCGACGTGGCGGAGGACCTCGTCGTCGAGGGCGACGAAGACCACCTGCGTCGCGCGGTCGCGAACCTGATCGCGAACGCGATCAAGTACTCGCCGGAGGGCGGACCGGTGGTCGTGGAGGCGGCGCGCCGCAACGGCGACGTCGTCGTCGCGGTCCGCGACGAGGGCATCGGCATCCCTGCCGACGACCAACGTCGCGTGTTCGACCGCTTCTACCGGGTCGACACAGCCCGCACCCGCAAGATCGGCGGCACCGGCCTCGGGCTAGCGCTCGTGCGCGAGATCGCGCGCGCCCATGGGGGCGACGTGGGAGTGGAGAGCGTCGAGGGCCACGGCTCCCGGTTCTGGATCAAGGTGCCGGCGCAGCACTAGCCTTCGTATTCCTTGAGGAAGCCGACGAACTGGCGGCGATGGCCCTCTTCATCGGCCAGGATCGCGGTGACCATGTCTTGCGTGACGGGGTCCTCGTCGGTGGCCTCGATGATCTGGTTGTAGTGGTCGATCGCGCCTTCTTCGGCGTCGATCACGCCCTTGATCACGTGGACGATGTCGGCGCTGTCGGCCGGCGGCTGCAGGCTGTCCTGGATTGGCTTGAACTCCTTCGAGCCGGGCACGGTGCCGCCGAGGTCCTTGATGCGCTGCGCGAACTGCTGCGCGTGGCCAAGCTCCTCCTGGATGTCGGCCTGGAGCGACTCGATCACGTTCTGCGCGCGGACGCCGTCGGGGTTGACCGAGTTGGTGGTGTAGCTGATCACGGTCTCGATCTCGAGCCAGTACGCCGTGGTGAGGAGATCGATGATCTCCTTGCGCTTGTCGTCGTTGGCCGGGGCGAGGATGCCGTTGTTCAGTGCAGCCATGTCGGAGTCTCCCTCTGGTGGGTCGGGGCTGGTGCGTGTGCGCCAGACCGGTTGCGTCCTCAGCCTAGGACGGCGCTCGAGCGCTGCGGTGTGGCGCACCCGGGCAGACGTCCGCTGCGCCGCGCCGCCAGCGTGCCTATCCTTGCGCGGTGCGCATCTTCAGCGGGATCCAGCCGACCGGCACCAAGCACCTCGGCAACTACATGGGTGCGATCCGCCAGTGGGTCGAAGGCCAGGACCGAGCGCACGCAGCTGGCGACGAGTCGCTCTTCTGCGTCGTCGACCTGCATGCGATCACGGTCGCCTACGAGCCCCGCGAGCTGCGTGAGCGCACCTACGACACCGTCGCGGTGCTGCTTGCCGCCGGCCTCGACCCGGCCAAGTGCATCCTCTTCCGCCAGAGCGACGTGCCGCAGCACACCGAGCTCACGTGGCTGCTGTCGTCGGTCGTGCCCAACGGCCGTCTCGCGCGCATGCACCAGTTCCGCGACAAGTCCGCCGCGCAGCGCGAGCTCGTCTCGGCCGGTCTGCTCTTCTACCCGGTGCTGATGGCCGCCGACGTGCTCGCGTACCGGGCCGACGAAGTGCCGGTCGGCGAGGACCAGCGTGAGCACCTCGAGCTGATGCGCGATGCCGCGCGCGACATCAACCGCCGCTTTGCTCCCGAGCGCGGTTCGGGCGAGGGCGGCGAGCAGGGCCTGCTGATCGTGCCAGAGCAGCGCACGCCGCAGGTCGGCGCGCGCGTGATGGACCTGCAGGACCCCACCCGCAAGATGTCGACCTCAAGCGGCTCGATCGAGGGCACGGTCTACGTGTTCGACGAGGGCAAAGCGCTGGAGAAGAAGTTCAAGCGGGCGGTCACCGACTCCGAGAACGAGATCCGGTTCGACCGCGCCGAGAAGCCGGGCGTCTCGAACCTGCTGGAGATCCTCGCGGCGACGAAGCGCATCTCGATCGATGAGGCCGTCGCGTCGATGGCCGACGCGCGCGGCTACGGCGACCTCAAAGTCGCGGCCCTCGAAGCCGTCGACGCGGAGCTGGCGCCGCTGCGCGAGCGCTACGCCGAGCTGCGCCCTGACGAGTCCGCCCTCGAGGTCGCGCTTGCGACCGGGGCGGCCCGTGCGTCGGAGATCGCGGGCGAGGTCCTCGCCGACATGCGCGAGGCACTGGGCGTCGGCGTGCCGCGCGGCGTCTCGGTACCTGGGCGAGGCTGACGCGGCCCGCGCGTGGCCTTCCTCGCCGACATCGAGCTCGACCTCGAGAGCTACTCGGGGCCCTTCGACCTGCTGCTGTCGCTCATCCTGCGCGACGAGGTCGACCTGCTGGAGATCCAGCTCGCCGAGGTGATCGTCACGTACCTCGACGTGCTCCAGGCGCGCGGCGAGCTCGACCTCGACGCGGCCACCGAGTTCCTCGTGCTGATCGCGGCGCTGCTCGAACTCAAGTCGCGGCTGATGCTGCCGCCCGTCCCCGGCGAAGAAGACGACGAGATGCCGCCGGAAGAGGCCGCTGATGAGCTGGTGCGCCGCATGCTCGAGGCCCGCCGGTACCGGTCCGCAGCCGACCATCTGCGCCTGCTCCTCGACGGTGAGTGGGGCATGCGGTTCCGCCAGGCGCCGCTGCCGCGAGCACTGCGCGACGCGCAGACGGGCGAGCTTCCCGCAGGGGTCTACCGCCCGGCCCGCCTGGGCCGCGCGATCGGCGACCTGCTGAAGATGCCCAAGACGATCGACCTCGGGCATGTGGCGGTCGCGCGGGTTACCGTCGAGCAACGCGTGGCGCACCTCCGCGGCCTGCTGCGCCGCGCCGCGCGCATGAGCTTCGACGACGCGGTCGAGGGCGCTGACCGCGTGACCGTCGCCGTGACCCTCTGGGCGCTGCTGGAGCTGCACAAACGCGGCGAGGCGACGTGGCAGCAAGACGAGCCGCTTGGGCCGATCATGATCGAGACGGTCGGAGGCGGCGCATGAGCGACGGCGAGCAGCAGCCAGGCTGGGAGTCCGACGCGGACTGGGAGCAGAACCTGCGCCGTGAGCGTGAGGTCGCCGAACGCGAGGCAGAGGCCGAGGCCGCAGCCGCCGAAGGCAGCGAGGGGCACGACATCCCCGCGCTCGCGCGGATCCTCGAAGGGCTGCTGTTTCTCAGCCCCGATCCCGTGCCGGCCGAGCGGCTGGCCGAGGCGACGGGCGCCTCAGCCGACGACATCGACGCGGCGATCGCGCAGCTCGACCGCGACTACGCACCGGGCCAGCGCGGCCTGATCATCAAGCGCGTCTCGGGCGGCCTGAGCTTTGCGACCGACCCGGTCGTCGAGCCGGCGGCGCGCACGCTGCTGAGCACGCAGCGCGTGCCGCCGCTCACCGCAGCCCAAGCGGAGACGCTCGCCATCGTCGCCTACCTGCAGCCCGTCGCGCGGCCCGAGATCTCGCGCATCCGCGGCGTCGCGGCTGACTCGGCAACGGCCACGCTGCTCGAGCGCGGCCTGATCGAAGAGGCAGGCCGCTCGGACTTCGGCGCCGTGCTCTACCGCACCACTTCGCTGTTCCTGCGGCTCTTCGGCCTCGACTCGCTCGCTGCGCTGCCCGACGTGTCGACGTGGGACCCCGACCCGGCCGAGGAAGACGAGCTGCGCGAGCGGCTGCTGCGCGCTGGCGGTGCCCGCACGGGCGGCGCCGGCGGCGGCCCGGCCGTCGAGCTCCCTGAACCGCGTGAGCTCGGCGCAGACCCCGGGCACGTCGAACTTCCGGGAGATCGTTTCGTCGAACCCCGGTCGGAGGAGCCGGCGAAAGCTGCATCGCAGCCGTCGCCCCTGGCGCCGGAGGCCGCGGGCGAGTAGGTGCGCGGCCGTGCGGTGGTTGCGTCGTCAGACCCGGCCCCGTCGGTAGTGGCACTCGGCAGTGGCGCTAACCGGATCTACAAGCTCACGTTCGACCGCTCGGTGCGGTGCGAGCCGGCCGCGACGCTCGGCCTGCACTGAGCCGCTCAGCGGCTACTCGGCGCCGTAGACGCGCGCGAAGTGCGCGCGGTGCTCCGCCGGGATCGGCACCGGGCGCTCGGTGGCGCGGTCGACCATGACGTGCACGAACCGGCCGGTGGCAGCGGCGAGCTCCTCGCCTTGGGCGAACACGGCGATCTCGTAGCTCACACTGCTGCTGCCGAGCCTCGCCACGCGCACGCCGACGTCGAGCACACCCGGGAAGGCGACGCCCGCGTGGAAGCTGCAGCCCGTCTCGACGACGTAATACACCGACGGATCGGCGTTCGGATCGAACCCGAACTCGTCGATCAACGTCGCGTTGACCGCGCTGTCGAAGAACGAGTAGTAGAGGACGTTGTTGAGGTGCCCGAACTGGTCGTTGTCCATCCAGCGCGTGCGGAAGTCGGTGAAGCGCGCATAGGCGCTGCGTTCACGCGACGGCGCAGCGGGGCGCTCCGCGCTCGTCACGGGACGAGCACCTGGCGCACGACGCGGCCGGCGTGGAGGTCGTCCATGCAGGCGTTGATCTCCTCGAGCGAGCGCACCGACGAGAGCAGGCGGTCGACGGGCAGCCGTCCGCGCTGGAACAGCTCGATGTAGCGGGGCACGTCGCGGACCGGGACGGCGCCGCCGATGTAGCTGCCGCGCAGCGTGCGCTCCTCGGCGACGAGCGAGAGGTGCTGCAGCGCCATCGTGCGGTCGGGGTGGGAGAGGCCGGCGGTCGTCGTGGAACCGCCGCGGCGCGTCACGGCGTAGGCCAGCTCCAGCGCGGACACAGCGCCGGCCATCTCGAAGGTCTGGTCGAGGCCGCCGCCGGTGGCGGCCTTCACGAGCGCCGCGCACTCCGGATCCGCCGCGTCGAACGCGTCGGTGGCGCCGAGCTGCAGGGCGAGCTCGCGCTTGGCCGGGTCGAGGTCGAGGGCGACGATCCGCCGAGCACCCGCCGCGACGGCCCCGAGTACCGACGCGAGTCCCACACCGCCAAGGCCGACGACCGCGACGGACTCGCCGGCCGTGACGCTTGCGGTGTTGACGACGGCGCCGACGCCGGTGAGCACGGCGCAGCCGAAGAGCGCGGCCTGCTCCGGCGGCAGATCGGGGTCGACCTTGACGAGCGAGCGGCGGTTCACGACGGCCTGCTCGGCGAAGCACGACACGCCGAGGTGGTGGTGGACCGGCGTGCCATCGCGGCGGTGCAGCCGGGTATGGCCGCCGGTGAGCGTGCCCAGGCCGTTGGCGACGGCGCCCGGCTCACAGAGCGCGGGGCGGCCTTCTGCGCAGGGTTCGCACGTGCCGCAGCTCGGCACGAACACGGTGACGACACGGTCGCCTGCGACCAAGTCGGTGACGCCCGGCCCGACGGCCTCGACGACGCCGGCGCCTTCGTGCCCGAGCGCCATCGGCACCGGACGCGGGCGGGCCCCGTTGACGACCGACAGGTCGGAGTGGCAGAGGCCCGCCGCCTCGATGCGCACGAGCACCTCGCCGGCGCCCGGCTCGTCGACCACGAGGTCTTCGATCTCCAGCGGGCGGGAGTCCGCGTAGGGGCCTTCGAGCCCGATCGTGTGGAGCACCGCGGCGCGCATGGGGGCGAACGCTATCGCGACGACCGCGGGCCAAGCCCGGCTCGCGGTGAACGCCCGTTTAAGGAGCCCGCGGGGTGGGCGGCGGGCTGCCGTCGAGGGGCACACCGGCCGCGCGGCGGTACTCGAGCGCCTCCGCGGGGGAGATCACGCCGGATGTCTCTTGGAACACCACCCAGGCGGCGAACGCGTGCGAGGGATAGGTGCCGGCGACGACGCCCGCCGCCATGCTCGGCGCGTTCTGGACCACGCCGTCGCGGATCTGCGCCCGCTGCGTCGGCTGGCGTTCGAGCTGGTACTTCAGGGCCGCTGCGGTGCGACGCTGCTGCTCGAGCTCCTTGGGCCTCAGCGGCACGTCGCGCATCGGCGCGCCGGGCTTCAGGTCGGCCTTGAGGTCGCTCAGCGCGGAGCGCCATTCCCGCGCGAACGCCGGGACCTCCCGCGCGACCGCGCCGGGCAGCTTGACGGCGTTCCTGACGGGCGCGAGGACCGCTTCCGTCTCCTTCCACTCGCGCGTGCCGACCGCCCGGTACTGCTCGTGTTCGCGCGCGGCTGCGTCGACGTCGACATCGACGATGGCCCGCGTCGTCTGATCGATCCAGACCGGCACCTGCAGCTCGGCCGGCAGGTGCTCCCACTGGCCGTGGCTGGAGCCGGCGTCGTGCATCACCATGCGCAGCCAGTTCGGCAGGTCAGACTCCACACGCTGCGATTCGGCCGGCAAGGGGCCGCCGTCCTCGGCCGAGACCGCGACGAGCCGGGTCGCCGACCACGCCCGCGACTTGGCGGTGAAGTTGTTGAAGTTGCCGTCGGTCACCCCGCCCCCGCCGACGTTGCCCGTCGATGTCGGCACGACCTTGGCACGGCCGCGCACGACGGGGCCTCGGGGTCGTCGTCCAAAGAGCGCCATGCGCTGAAGCGTATGGCGCTAAGGTAGTTGCATGGTCAACTACTTGGGGGTCGATGGGCGATGAGCGACGCACAGTCCTTGGCGCAGTTCTCGGCGGAGACCGATACCGACGGGCGGTTCGTCCGCCAGCAGAGCGCGTTCCGGCGATGGGTCAAGGACGAGCCGGGGGCGGAGTTCCCGCCCGAGGCCGGCCGCTACCACCTGTACGCGTCGTATGCCTGCCCTTGGGCGTCGCGCGCGCTGCTGTTCCGCAAGCTCAAGGGCCTAGAGGACGCGATCGGGGTGACGATCGTCGATCCGGTCCGCGACGAGCTCGGCTGGCGGTTCGGCGATGGCGCTGACCCAAAGGACGGCGAGCCGGACCCGCTGCACGGCTGGCAGTACCTCAGCGAGGGCTACGTGCTGACCGATCCGTCCTTCACCGGCCGGGTGACCGTGCCGGTCCTCTGGGACACGAAGACCAACACCGCGGTCAACAACGAGTCGTCGGAGATCATCCGGATGCTCAACTCGGAGTTCAACGCGTTTGCGGAGCACCCGGAACTCGACCTCTACCCCGAGGCGCTGCGCGACGAGATCGACGCGCTCAACGACCGCATCTACAACACGGTCAACAACGGCGTCTACCGCTCGGGGTTCGCCTCGACGCAGGCGGCCTACGAGGAGGGCGTCACCGAGCTGTTCGCGTCGCTCGACTGGCTCGAGGAGCTGCTGTCGACCAAGCGCTACCTCACCGGCGACCAGCTGACCGAGGCCGACTGGCGCCTGGCGATGACGCTCTTCCGGTTCGACCCGGTCTATGTGGGGCACTTCAAGTGCAACCTGCGGCGGATCGTCGACTACCCGAACCTCTGGGCGTACACGCGTGAGCTGTATCAGCACCCCGGCGTGGCGGAGACGGTGAACTTCGACCACATCAAGCGCCACTACTACGTGACCCACCCGCAGATCAACCCCACGCGCGTGGTGCCGCTCGGGCCGGTCATCGACTGGGACGAGCCGCACGGCCGCGGCTGAGGCGCCGCAGCGCCGCCTGGGCCTCCGGCTCAGGCGGCGTCGCTGAGCGCCTTGGCGGCCAGCTGGCCGCAGGCGCCGTCGATGTCGCGGCCGCGGTTCACGCGCACCGTGGTCCGCAGCCCGTACGACTCGACGATCGCGCGGAACTCGGCGATCTCCGACCGCGACGAGGCGTCGTAGATCGAGCCCGTCGGGTTGTACGGGATCAGGTTGACCTTGAAGAACTTGGGGTCGAGCAGCCGCCCGAGCTGGTGGGCGTGCCACGGGCGGTCGTTCACGTCGGCGAGCATCACGTACTCGATGAACACGTCGCGGTTCCACTTCTCCGCGTAGCGGCGGCACGCATCGAGCACGTCCTCCATCGGCCAGCGGTCGTTGACCGGCATGATGTCGGACCGCAGCTCGTTCTCTGGCGCGTGCAGCGACAGCGCCAGGCGGATGGGGAGGGGTTCCTCGATCATCCGCTCGATGCCCGGCAGCCAGCCGACTGTCGAGATCGCGGTGCGGCGGTGGGTGACGCCGAGGCCCGGCAGCAGGCGGCAGCTCGCGAGGACGTTGTCGATGTTCATCGTGGGCTCGCCCATGCCCATGAACACGACGTGGTCGACCTCGCTCATCCGACGGAAGTGCAGCGCCTGGTCGATGATCTCGCTCGTGGTGAGGTTGCGGCCGAACTTCATCGCGCCCGTCGCGCAGAACGTGCAGGTGAGCGGGCACCCCGACTGCGAGCTCAGGCAGAGCGAGCGGCGGCCGTCGAGGAAACGCATCATCACGGCCTCGACCGGACGGCCGTCCTTCTTCGTGTGGAAGAGCGTCTTGATCGTGCCGTCGATCTGCGACTCCTGCTGATGCACGACATCGAGGGTCGAGAACGGCACCTGCTCGGTCAGCGCTTCGCGCACGGCGAGCGGCACGTTGCCCATCTCGTCGTAGGACTGCACGCCCTTCGCGGTCCAGCCCCACACCTGGTCGAAGCGGTACGACGGCTCGCCGAGCTCGTCGAGCGTGGTTTTCAGCAGCTCCAGGTCCACATGCCCAGGATGACAGGGTGCGGGCCGCGTTCAGCGCCACGCCTTCCGTACTCTCGGTTGGGATGCGCCTCGCCAAGTACCTCGCCCACGCTGGCGTCGCGTCGCGCCGTGCCGCGGAAGACCTGATCGTCCAGGGCCGCGTCCACGTCGACCGTGCCCTGGTCACGACACCCGTGTTCTTCGTCGAGCCAGGCATGAAGGTCTACGTCGACGGCGAGCTGATCGGCGGCATCGAGGAACGGGCCCCGACCGTCGTCTACGCCCTCAACAAGCCCGCGGGCGTGATCTCGACGTCGTACGACCCGCAGGGCCGCCCGACGGTGACGGAGTTCGCGCCGCCCGAGGCCGGACGCGTGTACCCGGTCGGCCGCCTCGACATCGATTCCAGCGGCCTGCTGCTGATCACGAACGACGGCGACCTGGCGCACAAGCTCACGCACCCGTCGTTCGAGGTGCCCAAGACCTACGAGGTGCGGATCGCCAAGCCGCCGATCTCGCGTCGCGACGTGGAGTGGCTGCGGCGCGGGGTGGAGCTCGACGACGGCTGGACGCTGCCCGCTGAGGCTGAGCACACGGGCCCGGCCACGCTGACGCTGACGTTGCGCGAAGGCCGCAACCGGCAGGTGCGCCGCATGTGCGAGGCCGTCGGCCACCCGGTCAAGGAGCTGCGCCGCGTGCGGTTCGGCACCCTCGAGCTTGGACTGCTGCACGAAGGCGACGTGCGCCGGCTGACCGCACAGGAGGTCGGCGCGCTGCGGCGCCTGGCCGAAGACGGCAAGACGGGGCATCGCCCGCAGCCCAAACCGCAGCAGCGTCGCGTGCAGAACGCGCGGCCGCCACGGGCGGGGCGGCCCAACGGCCGTCCGCCGCGCCGCGGCTGACATCGCCGCGTTGAGGCCCAGACTGCCTGCGCTCAGCCGGCGTCGAGGGTGACTTCGCCCTCGCCGAGCGGTTCGCCGTCGTCGCCGAGCAGCTGCACCCGCACCCGCCGGGGTTCGCTGCGGCCTGCGCTGGCCTCCGGCGCGCGCTCGCCGCGTAGCGCCTCCGGGGTGGCGATGCCGGCCCACGCGGCGTAGGCGAGGTCGTCGGCGAAGCGGGTCAGCGGCTGCTGGCGGTCGCCCTCGAGCCAGCGCTGGCCGAGCTGGTGCGCGGGTCCCGCGACGATCGCGGTAAGCACGCGAGTGGAGAGCCGGCGCATCTCGCCGCTGGCGATATGCGGGGCCAGCCACGTGCGGTAGGCCTCGACGAGCCGCCGGTTGAGGTCGGCCAGCTCGCCGCTCGGTTCCTCACCGGTGTCGAGCTGCCCCCGCTCGTAGACGAACTGCGCCTGGTCCTGGTGCTGCTGGACCCAGCGCAGCTGGTGCTCGACGATCGCGTGGACCGCCTCGCGCAGCGTCGCCGGCGGGTGCTCGATGATCCGCCAATGCTCCTCCTGAAAGGAGCGGATCGCCTCGACGTAGAGCGCGGCGGCGATCGCCTCTTTGCTCGCGAACCGGTGGAACAGCGCGCCATTGGAGACGCCGCTCTTGCTGCGGATCAGCGCGACCGTCGTCTGCTCGTAGCCGACCTCGAGAAACGACGCGAGGGCGGCATCGAGGATGCGCTGGCGGGTGTCGGCCTCGGTGGCTATCGGGAGGCCTCGGTGACGGGGACCGGTTCCGGCGTCGCGGCCGCGCGCTTCGGGACGAGCCACAGCGCCGAGACGCCCGAGAGGATCGCTGCGGCAGCGCCGAGCAGGTAGGCGTCGTCGGCCGCCGACATCGCGGCGGCGAGACCCTGCGGGTCGCCGAGGATCGCGATGAGCAGCGCGGTGCCGAGCACGGCGCCGACCTGGCGAGCGGCGGCCGTCACGGCGGAGGCGACGGCGAACTGGCGCTCGGGCACGTCAGCGACGGCGGCCGCACCGAACGTCGGGAAGGCGATGCCGATGCCCGCACCTGCGAGGAGCTGGCCGGGCAGCCAGCCGGTCAGGTATTCAGGAGTGACGGGAACGTCGCGGAGCACCAGGATGCCCGCAGCGTAGAGCAGCGTCCCCGGGACGATCACGGCGCGGTGGCCGAAGCGGTCGGCGAGCTTGCCAGCGGGCGCGGCGACGAGGGTCGAGGCGATCGGGCCCGGCATCACCGCGAGACCGGCGGTGAGCACGGAGTACTGCCACACGCCCGTGAGGAACAGGATGTTGCCGAGCAGCATCGAGAAGAACGCGACCGAGAACAGCAGGGTGCCGATCGTGCCCCAGCGGAACGACGGGATGCGGAAGAGCGTGAGGTCGACCGCGGGCCGCGGGTGGGTGCGCGAGCGGGCGTAGACGCCGACGAGCATCGCAAGTGCGCCGGCGAACGTGGCGAGGGCGGCGGCGGACGTCCAGCCCCACTCGGCGCCGCGGATGAGGCCGAGCGCGACGAGGCCGAGGC
>JAEZDB010000454.1 GCA_023429855.1 Actinomycetes bacterium | reverse complement strand
GGCGGTGTAGGTCTTCGTGCGGTCGAGCTCGAGCGCGGTGCGCAGCACCTTGAGCACGGCGTCGCGGTTACGCGCGCGGGCCATGTCGATGAAGTCGATGACGATGATGCCGCCGATGTCGCGCAGGCGCAGCTGGCGCACGACCTCTTCGGCAGCCTCGAGGTTGATCTTCGTGATCGTGTCTTCGAGGCGGGCCTGCTTGCCCTTGCCGACAAACGACCCGGAGTTCACGTCGATGACCGTGAGGGCCTCGGCGTAGTCGATGATCAGGTAGCCGCCGGAGGGCAGGTCGACGCGCTTGGCGAGCAGCCCCTCGATCTCCTCGTCGACGGAGTACTCCTCGAGCAGCGGCTTGCGGCCGCGGTAGCGCTCGACCTTGTCGGCGAGCTCCGGAGCCGTGCGCTGCAGGAAGCCGACGAGGCGCTCGTACTGGGCGTCGTCGTCGATCAGGGCGCGTTCGAAGTCGCCGGCGAAGATGTCGCGCACGACGCGCACGGCAAGGTCGGCCTCCTGGAAGACCAGCGAGGGCGCCTGCGACTTCTTGACGCGGGCCTCGAGCACCTCGTGGAGCTTCTTGAGGTAGAGCATCTCGCGCTCGAAGCCGGCGCGGTCGGCGCCATGGGCGGCGGTGCGGACGATGACGCCGCCACCGGCCGTGTCGAGGCCCTTGATCTCTTTCCGGAGCCGCTCGCGCTCTTTGTCGTCGAGGCGCTTGGAGACGCCCGTGCCTTCGCCCGTGGGGGCGTAGACGAGGTAGCGGCCGGCGATGGTGAGCTCCATCGAGAGGCGCGCGCCCTTGCTCTTGAGCGGGTCCTTGATCACCTGCACGGTGATCTCCTGCCCCGGCTTGAGCAGGTCGGAGATCTTCGGCCCGTTGGCCGGGCCGCGGCCGCGTTTGACCTGCTCGACGCCGGGCAGGACGATCTCGTCGACGTGGAGGAAGCCGTTCTTCTCCAGCCCGATGTCGACGAACGCCGCTTCGAGACCGGGCAGGACGTTGTCGACCTTGCCCTTGTAGACGTTGCCGACGATCGACCGCGCGCCGCGGCGCTCGAAGTACAGCTCGGCGACCTGATACCCCTCGGCCGGGTCGGCCTTGCGGCGCCGCTTGGGCGCGCTGGTCGACTTCTCGAGGAGGGCAACGCGGGTTTCGCCGCGGTCTGCGCTAACCAGGACCTGTTTCTGCATCAGGGTCCGTTTCTAAGTGTGGGTTTGGAGGCGGACCCGTGGATCGCGTGAGATTCGTGCGTGGGCGTGCACTGCATGCACCAGCCCCAACGCGACGAGCGTCGCGATCACGGACGAGCCGCCATAAGACAAAAGTGGAAGGGTTACCCCTGTGATCGGCATGATGCCAAGATTCATGCCTACGTTCTCGAAGATCTGGAACGACAGCATGCCGATGATCCCGGACACGACGATCGCTTCGTAGGAACTTCGGGCCTCGATCAGCACTCTGAGCACGCGCCAGAGGATGAGCGCATAGAGCGAAAGCACCAGGCCGGCGCCGACGAAACCCCAGCGCTCGGAGATCACGGCGAAGATGAAGTCGGTCTGGTTCTCGGGGATGAAACCGCTGCTGGACTGGGTGGCGTCCTCGCCCTGGCCGACCCGGCCGCCGTTGCCGATCCCGATCATCGCCTGCTGCTGCTGGTACGCCTCGTCGCTGATCTTGCCGTCGGCGCCGCCGCTGGGATCCAGAAACGACGTGAGACGGTCGACTTGGTAGTCCTTGAGGACCTGCACGCCGCCGGCCGGCAGCACGACCAGCACGAGGGCCACCGCCGCGAGCCCGGCGACGCCGAGCGCCTGAAGGTGCCGGCCGGGGACTCCGGCCACCGCAAGCATCAGCAGCAACATGGTCACGTAGACCAGGGCCGAGCCGAGGTCGGGCTCGGCCATGATCAAGAGCAGCACCGGCGCGGTCAGCGCGAGCACGCGACCGGTGGTCGACCACTCGTTGATCTGCCGGCCGCGGTCGACGAGCTCGGCCGCGATCGCCATCACGAACAGCACCTTCGCGAACTCCGACCACTGCAGCTGGACCGGGCCGATCACGATGGCGAGCTTGGCGCCTTTCGTGTCGGCGGCGAGAAGAAGGATCAGGATCAGGCCGATGATCACCAGCCCGTAGTGGCCGTACTTGAGCTCGCGCATGCGCAGCACGTCTACCTGCGACACGGTGACCATCACGATCAGGCCGATCACGATGAAGACAAGCTGCCGGCCCGCCAGCTCGGGAGCCGAGCTCACGCGGACGGCGAAGTACGAGATCGCCAGCAGCCCGCAAGTCGCCAGGAGCAGGAGCGGGTCGAACCGCTTCACGGCGCCGGAGATCATGTGGTCGCGGAGTCGCCGGCCTTGATCTCGGCGTCCTTGACGTCGAACCACTTCGCCAGGATCTGCGCGGCGATCGGCGCTGCCGTCTCGGCGCCGTAGCCGCCGTCTTCGACGGTCACCACGACGACGATCGGCTTCGTCGGGTGCGGGACGTAGCAGGCGTACCAGGACTGGTCCTGTTTGCCGGTCTTCTGCGCGGTCCCGGTCTTGCCGTAGACCGGCAGACGGTCCTTGGGCCAGTTCTCGAACACCTGCGCCGACGTGCCGCCGGGCGCCATCGCCGCGTCTCGCAGACCGCTGCGCACGGCTTCGAGCGCACCGGTCGCCGCGAGGTCGACCTTTTTGCGCGCCTTGAACTGCATCGTCTCGCGGGTTGCGCCGGACGGGTCCTGGATGGCCTTGGCCAGGTGCGGGCGCACGATGGTGCCGCCGTTCTCGATCGCGGCGTACATCACGGCGTTCTGCAGCGGGGTGACGCCGATGTCGCCCTGGCCGATCGAGAACTGGACGTTGTCGCCGATCGACCACGTGCGCATGTCGGAGTTGCCGCAGCCCCGCCGCGCGGCCTCATACACGTCGAACTGCGGCCCGAGCGGAATCGGCGGGTTCTTGCTCTTGCGGCACTTCGCCTCGAGCTCGGAAAGCTGCTCGCGCCAGGCGACGCCCGGGATCGTGCCGGAGAACGCGCTCGGCAGGTCGATGCCGGTGCGCTGCCCAAAACCAAGCTTCTTCGCCCAGGTCTGCAGCGGCTCCTTCTTGCGGTCGTTCAGCCGCGCGCCCATCGTGTAGAAGTAGATGTCGGACGAGACCTGCATCGCCTTGTGCAAGTCGACCGGACCCGCGGGGATGCCTTGGGCGTTTTGGAACTTCTGCCCGGAGATCTCCATCTTGCCGTTGTCGGCGATGACCTCCGACGGCGAGGTCTTGCCCTCGGCGATCGCAGCGAAGGCCGTGACCGGCTTGAACGTCGAACCTGGTGCGTAGCCGCCGTCCATCACGCGGTTGAAGAGCGGCTTGGGGCCGTCGGGCGCGATGAACTGATCGAACTGCTCTTCGGAGATGCCGCGGACGAACTCCGCCGGGTCGAACGTCGGGTGGCTCGCCGTGGCGAGGATCTCGCCGGTCCGCGGATCGAGCGCGATCGCGGCGCCCGGGTTGCCCGCCGGGTTGAACTGCGACTTGGCGCCGCCGAGCACGTCTTGCGTGTAGTTCTGCAGAGGAAGATCGAGGGTGAGCTGGAGCTTGTCGCCCGGTCGCGGCGGCTCGATCTCGGCCTCGTTCGTCGCGTTGCCGAAGGCGTCGATCCGCTGCTTGACCTTGCCGTCGACGCCGCGAAGATTGCCGTCGTACTGCAGCTCGAGCCCGCTCAAGCCGACCTGGGCCGCGGTGTTGAGCTTCGCGTACTTCTTGATCGTTGACTTGCCGTCCTCGTCGACGGGCACGGGGCCAACCTGCCCGAAGAGCTGCGCGCCTGACCCGTGGTGCGGGTAGGACCGCACGTTGCGCACCGCGGTGTTGACGCCGGGAAACAGCTCCTGATTCTCTGCGATGTAGTTGACGACGTCTTCGTCGGCGCCGTTCTTGCGGAGCGGCACATTGCCGTACGGCAGCAGGTAGAGGCTCTTGATGACGCGGCGGCGCACCTCGGCGGCCGGCAGGTCGAGCAGCCACCCGAGGCGCTCGTACCGCTTGACCAGCTCAGCGAGTTCGCGTTCGGTGCCCTCCTCTGCGTAGTCGCGCAGAAGACCCGGGTCGTTCAGCGGCGTGATCTGCGGCTTGGGGGTGGCGTCGAGCGCCCACTTGGGCGTCTCCTTCAGTTTCGCGGCCCGCTTTGCCCCGTACCGCGCGATCACCTTCTGCCGGACCTGCTCGGTCCACTTGCCGAGGTCTTGGCCGTACTGGCTGGCCACCTGGCGCTCGAGGTCTGGCAGGGATCCCGGTTCCAGCTCGACGACCTGCGCCCGGCGGTTGCGAACGATCACCCTGCCGTTGCGATCGATGATCTCGCCGCGGGGCGCGGTGATCGCGACGCTGCGGCTGCGGTTCTGCGAGGCGGCCGCGGCCAGCGAGTTGCCCGAGAGCACCTGCAGGTACCAGAGCCGGAAGAAGACGATGGCGAAGAGCCCGAGCAGGACGGCGCCGATGATCGCGACGCGGAGCGCGACGACCTGGTTGCCAGAGGGAGCGACGCCGCCGCCTTGCGAGGCGCCTTTGTTGAGCGGAGAGATCATCGCCGGCCTCCAACCCTAGAGCCGCGGCGGCGAGAGCCCCCCGATAGGACCCGCGAGGTCCGCGTGCCGCTGACCGAACGACCACGATGCACGCTCTGCCCGCGGCTCGTCGAGAGCGGCGAGAGGCGGGTCGTCGTGGCGCGCCGGCGACGCTGCCGCGGATCGTGCGCGAGGGCCCCGGTCAGGCCGCGGCGCGTGGCCCGGTAGACGAGCGGCGCGATCAGGCCGCCGAGCAGCGTCGTGGAGATGATCGACTGCAGCAGCTCCCAGGAAGCCGCCGAAGGGGCCCCGAGCAGGATCTGCACGATGCTCGTGGCCAGGAGCGAGCAGAAGGTGACGACGGCACCGGTGATCATCGGAACGAACAGGCCCTCGGGGTCGCGGGCGCTGCCCACCCGGCCGCCGATGTCGCCGATGACCAGCAGGACGAGCGACGTGAGCCCGAGCGGCATGCCGAGGATCAGGTCGGAGACGAGCCCCATGCCGAAGCCGGTCGCGGCGCCGCCGGTCGGACCGACGAGGAAGCCGGTGGCGAGCGCCACGAGCGGAAGGATGTCGATCTGCCCCGCGAACAGGCGCAGGTCGGAGAAGAAGGCGTTCTGGACGAGGACGGCCACCAGGCCGACCATCACGAGCCGCAGGATCAGCTGCGAGTCCTCGCTCCCGCGGTCCTTCGGGGCCCGCAACACACGGCTGGCGGCGCTCACGGCGTCGTCGGCTCCGCGTTGGCTTCGGGCGCGGTCAGCACCGTCACGAGGTCGAGGCGGCGCAGGTCGGCCAGGGCGCGCACATGCACGACCTGGGTGTCGGTGTTCTCGTCCTCGATCCGCGTCACCACGCCGACGGGAATGTCGGGCGGGAAACGCGACTCAAAGCGCGACGACGTGCTGCCCGCGGTGTAGACGCGATCGCCCTTGTCGTAGGCGTTGGTCTTGGCCACCTCCAGGGTCAGGTCGCCGACGGCGCCGATCTTGAAGGGCTTCAGCGGCCCGCGCAGGCCCTGGGGTCGGCGGGCGTTGACGACCTTGGCCGTCACGCCGGACTCCGGATCGGTGATGAGCCGGACGATGGCCGAGCCGCCTTGGGCGCGGACGACCCGCCCCGCGAGCCCGTTCGGACCGATGACGGGGTTGCCTTCGCGCACACCGTCGCCGGTGCCCTTGTCGATCTGGATCGTGCGGTACCAGGCCGAGGGCGAGGAGGCGATGAGCCGCGCTTCGACGGGGCCGTAGCGGTCGAGCGTCGCCGACATCGCGATCTTGTTGAGTTCGTTGCGCTGCACGACCGTGCTGAGGCGGCCGACCAGCTGGCCGTTGGCGACGCGGAGCGCGTCGCGCTCCTTCCGGAGGTCCTCAAGCTCGCCTTTGGCCCGGAACGTGTCGCCGACCCAGTTCGTGAGGTCGCGCACCGGCTTGGCGACCTTCGAGGCGCCCTCTTGGATCGGCGAGAAGATGCCCGCGAAGCCGCGCTCGGCGCCGCCGAAGGCGCCGACGAACGAGCCGGTCAGCAGGATGAAGGCTGAGAGCACGAGCAGCAGGAAGACTGCTCGGCGGCGACGGAAAGTCTTCTCGTCTGGCACGGGTGACTGATCTCAGAAGGGTGGTGAGAGACAGGGGCTGCGGAAGCCATGGCGCTGTCTCGGTTAATACCGGCGGCGGCGGTTGCCGCTGCGGCTGTTCGGGCGGTTGGCCCGGTGAATCGCTTCGAACTCCTCGAGGGACCGGCCGGAGCCGACCGCCACGCAGGTGAGCGGGCTTTCGGCGAGGTGGCACGGCATCTGCGTCTCTTGACGCAGGCGCTCGTCGAGTCCGTGGAGGAGCGCGCCGCCGCCCGCCAACATGATTCCACGATCCATGATGTCGGACGCCAGTTCGGGCGGTGTCCGGTCAAGCGTCTCACGAACCGCGCCGAGGATCTGTGACAGCGGTTCGTCGATCGCGCGGCGGATCTCCTCCGAGGTGAGCACGATCGTCTTCGGCAGGCCGGTGACCATGTCGCGGCCGCGGATCTCCGCCTGGAGCTCCTCGTCCATCGGGTAGGCCGAGCCGATCTCCAGCTTGAGCTCCTCGGCCGTCTGCTGGCCGATGAGGAGTTTGTACTCGCGCTTGGCGTAGTTGATGATCGCCTCGTCGAGCTCGTCGCCGCCGACGCGGATCGACTGGCTCACGACGATGCCGCCGAGCGAGATCACGGCGACCTCGCTCGTACCGCCGCCGATATCGACGATCATCGAACCGGTCGGCTCGCCGACCGGGAGCCCGGCGCCGATGGCGGCAGCCATTGGCTCTTCGATCAGGTAGGCCTGACGGGCGCCGGCCGAAAGCGTGGCTTCTTCGACGGCGCGCTTCTCCACGCCGGTCACGCCAGACGGCACGCAGACCACGACCCGCGGGTGGGCCCAGCGGTTCTGGTGCACCTTCTGGATGAAGTGGCGGAGCATCTCCTCCGTCACGTCGAAGTCCGCGATGACGCCGTCCTTGAGGGGCCGGATCGCCTGGATCGTGCCCGGGGTGCGGCCGAGCATGCGCTTGGCTTCGATGCCGACGGCGTGGACCTCGCCGCTGCGCGAGTCGATGGCGACCACCGACGGCTCAGACAGCACGATGCCGCGACCGCGGACGTAGACGAGCGTGTTTGCGGTGCCGAGGTCGACCGCCATATCGCGTCCGCCGAAGCCGGTGAGATTGTCGAAGAGGCCCATGAGCAGGTGAAGTCGCGGCGCGCGCTGAAGGGGAGCCGGCGCGGCCGGAAGGCGCGGAGTCTACCCGGCGTGCGCCGACGCGGCGGACGTTCCCTTGCGAGGCGCGCGGTCCAGCAGCTCCGGTGCCAGCTGTGCCATCAGCGCAACCGGCAGGCCGACGACATTGAGGTAGTCCCCCTGGATCTCGGTCACGAGGCCGGCCCCGCGGCCTTGGATTGCGTAGGCGCCGGCGCGGCCCTCCCACTCCCCATGCGCCAGATGACGTTCAAGGGCATCGGCATCGAGCGTGCGCATGCTCACGGTCGTCTCGGCAACGCCGCTGCGGATCGCGATGCGGCCAGGCCCGACGATCGCCAGTCCGCTGACCACGGTGTGCGTCGTGCCAGTCAGGCGGCCGAGCATCTCCCGGGCTTCGTCGAGGTCGGCCGGTTTGCCGAGGATCTCGCCGCCCTCGAGGACGACGATCGTGTCGCTGCCGATCACCGGCACGAACGCGTGGCGCTTGGCAACGGTCTGCGCCTTATGGCGCGCGTTGGCCTCCGCGATCTCACGCGGATCGCCCTCCATGCGCTCCTCGACATCGGCCACGTCGACGAGGTGGTCGATCCCCAGCTGCGTGAGAATCGCCGTCCGCTGCGGCGACGCGCTCGCGAGGACCGGCTTCACGAGGAGTCCGCCGGCGCCCACGCGCAGCGGAGCCGGAGCGGTCTTCTTGTCTTCGAGCGCCATGGACGGAACCTAGCGAGCCGCCACAGGACGGACACCCATCCGAAACGCAGACGGACCGTGGTCCACTGTCATTGAGCGACAGTGGACCACGGTCCGTCGGAGCCATGCGGGGCGGTTGGCCCCGAAGCGTCCCCGTTAGAGGTTCGGGAAAAAGATCTTGATCTCGCGGGCGGCGGACTCGTCGGAGTCGGAGCCGTGGACCATGTTCTCGCCGACCTGGGTGGCGAAGTCGCCGCGGATGGAGCCGTTGGCGGACTCGAGCGGGTTGGTGGCGCCGATGACCTGGCGGGCGGCGGCGACGGTGTGCTCGTCGCCTTCGAGGACCATCGAAACCAGCGGGGCGCTGGTGATGAACGAGACGAGTTCGCCGAAGAACGGGCGCTCGGCGTGCTCGGCGTAGTGCTGCTTGGCGGTGGCTTCGTCGAGGGTCGTGCAGTTCAGCGCGATGATCTTGAGGCCCTTGGCCTCGAAGCGGCGGATGATCTCACCGGTGAGGCCGCGGGCAAAGGCGTCGGGCTTGACGAGGATCAGGGTGCGGGCCATGAGGGCCTCCTAGAAGTCGGGGCGCCGGCAGCCCGGGCGGGCTGCGGCGACGCGAAACCTACCGCTGACGGCTGGCCGGCGGCGCTGTGCTGCCGGACGACGCCTTGCGGCGGACCACGATGAGCTGCTCAAGCCGGCCGACCTGCGCGGTCAGTTCGCGGTTGGAGCGGGCGAGTTCGCCGAGGGTCTTGACGATCGCTTCGTTGGCCTGGATGGAGACTTCGCGCTCGTAGGCGTCTTCGAGGAACTCCGGCGGACGCACGATCGCGTAGATGAGGGTGCCGACGAACGGGAAGATCAGCGCGGCGATGACGGCGCAGGCGACGAGCAGGGCGTCGTCGACGCGATGGCGGGCGTCGCGGAAGACCCAGTAGACGAGGGCGAGATCAAGACACACCAGGCCAAGCGCCAGGAGGCTGACGACGATGCTGAGGGGTCCTTCGAGGCCGAACACGGGCGGAATCGTAAAGCAGCGGGCGGGCGACGCGCGGCTCGGCAAGGAACTTGCCGCGATTCCGAAGGGATTCGGGCTAGAGAATCGCTTTGCCCGGCCCACCGCAGGTGTGCAAATCCAACACCGAGATGCCTTAGAGGATCGCCTTGCCTATCGCGTAGCCGACGGCGAAGAAAAGGAGGATGTCGAGGGCCACGATCAGGGCGACGGCGGCGATGAGCTTGACGGCTGAGGGCTGCTCGCGGGTCATGGGCCTACTCCGGTGGTGGCGCGAATGGTGCGGGCGAGCGCGAGCGTGCCGCAGACGACGACGAAGCCGCGCGGGCCCGCTGCGGTGCGGGCGAAGTCGAGCGCCGCGCCCGGGCGGTCGACGACGTCGACGTGTGCGGCGGGCAGCGTTGCGCGGACGACGGCAGCGAGGTCGGCGGGCGGTAGGGCCCGCGGCGAGCCGCAGTCGGTGAGGACGAAGTGGTCGACGCGGCCGTCGAGGGCGGCGACGATCCCGGCGGCGTCCTTGTCGGCCAGGACCGAGACGACGGCGACGCCGCCGCTCGAGAGTCCGGCCTGGTCGAGCGACGCCGAGAGGGCCCGCGCCCCGGCGGGGTTGTGGGCGCCGTCGAGGATCGTGATCGGTTCGGATCCGACCTGTTCAAACCGGGCGGGCATGGCGAACGTGCGCGCCACCTCGCGGACGATGCGCAGGTCGAGCGCCCCCATGTAGGCCTCGCAGACAGCGCGGGCGAGCGCGAAGTTCTCCGCTTGGTAGGTCGCGCCGAGAGCGCGGTCGAGCGGCTCCGGGCGCGCGGTGATCACCTGCGCGCCGACGCGCGCGGCGTGGTCGCGGGCGACGATGGTGGCCGCTTCAGACAGTCCGGCCCCGAGCACGAGTGCGGCGCCCGGCGTGACGACGGCGACCTTTTCGGCCGTGATCTCCTCGATCGTGTCTCCGAGCAGCGCCGTGTGGTCGAGGTCGACCGACGTGAGTGCGACCACGGCGGCGCCGAGGACGTTGGTGGAGTCGAGCCGCCCGCCCAGACCTGCTTCGACGACGTAGACGTCGCATTCGGCTTCGGCGAGCGCCACGAAGGCCGTGGCCGTATGCGCCTCGAACTGGGTAACGGGGTCGCCCGGTTCGTCAACGCCGACCGCGGCGCGCGCGACCTCGGCCACGGCGCCGGCGTGGGCGTTCTCGCTGATCGGGACGCCGCCGATCTCGATGCGCTCACGCAGGTCGGCGAGGTGCGGCGAGAGAAACGCTCCGGGTTGGCGACCATGGGCCGCCAACAGGGCGGCGATCATGCGGGTCGTCGACGACTTGCCGTTGGTCCCGACGATGTGGACTGCTGGGGCCTCGAGGTGCGGGTCGCCGAGGGCGTGCAGCAGCTTGTGGATGCGGTCGAGCGCGAACCGCCAGCCGACGAGGTCGCGAGACGCGAGCCAGGCGTCGGCTTGCGCGTCGGTCCAGACCTCTCCGGGGCGCGGTCCAGGGAGCATCGCCGGTTCACCGACGGCCTCCAGCCCGGTTTGCGTGATCGGGTCGACCGCCGCGCGTGGCCCGCCCGCCGGGTCGACCGGAGCAGGCACCGGTGCCGGGACGACGTCGGTGGTGCGCGGTCTGGCGCGGCGATCACCGCCGCCGGGCACGATGCTCAGTCCGCCACGGGACCGGTTGGGGTCGTCTGGGGTCACAGCGCCGCGAGCTGCTCCTGCAGTGCGGTGAGCTTGTCTCGCTCGACCTGCACGACGTTGGCCGGTGCGCGCTCGACGAACTTGGCGTTAGAGAGTTTGCCCTCGATGCGCTTGATCTCGCCCTCGACGCGCTCGCGTTCCGCCGCCGCGCGCTTCTCGGCGGCGTCGACGTCGATGTGCTCGTCGGGCAGCATGCCGATGCTCGTGCCGGCGCGGGCGAACGTGATGAGCGGTTCGACGTCGGCGCCCACCTCGTCGGCCACGCGGACGCGCGCCAGCGACGCCAGCGACGCCGCCCGCTCGTCGTCGAGCGGCTCGATCAGGCGGATCGGCAGGATCGCGCTCGGCTTCACACCGAGGCGCTCGCGCCACCCGCGGATCTCGGTCACGGCGGCGATGAGCTGCGCGATGCGCTCCTCCGCCTCCGGGTAGAGCGCGGCGTCGTCGGTCTGCGGCCACGCGCTCTGCGCGAGCAGCTCGCGGTCACCCGGCAGGTGGCTCCACAGCTCTTCCGTCACGAACGGGATCACCGGGTGCGCGACGCGGAGCGTGCGGTCGATCGCGTAGAGCAGCGTCGCGGCAAGGTCGCGCTGCTCCTCGGGGTCTCCCCCACGCAGCCGCGGCTTGGCAAGCTCGACGTACCAGTCGCACAGCTCGCTGAAGACGAACTCGTAGAGCCCGAGCGCCGCACGGGCGAACTCGAAGCCGTCGAGCGCCTGCTCGGTCGCGCGGGTGACGCGCTCCAGCCGCGAGAGGATCCAGCGATCGGCGTCGGTGCGGGGTGCCGGCGCAGCCTCGATGTCGCCCAGGCCGAGCTCGTCGAGCTGCAGCAGCACGAAGCGCGTGGCGTTGAAGAGCTTGTTCGAGAGCTGCTGGCCCTGCTGGACCTTGTCTTCGCTGAAGCGGACGTCCTGCGTGGTCGAGATCGCGAGCAGCCCGAAGCGGACGGCGTCGGCGCCGTAGGCCGGGAAGTTCCCGCCCTGCTTGAAGACCGGCGGACGCGGCCCGCCTTCGATCACGTCGATCGGATCGATGCCGGTCCCGAGCGACTTGCTCATGCGGCGGCCGTCGGGAGCCTGGATGACCGAGTGGACGTAGACGTCCTTGAACGGCACGTCGCCGGCGAAGCGCAGGCCGAGCATCACCATGCGGGCGACCCAGAGGAACAGGATGTCGCGCGCGGTGGAAAGCACGTTCGTCGGGTAGAAATCGGCGAGGTCCTGCGACTGCTCGGGCCATCCGAGGGTCGCGAACGGCCACAGCGCCGACGAGAACCACGTGTCGAGCACGTCTTCGTCGCGGACCCAGCCCTCGCCCTCCGGCGGCTCGATCCCCACGTAGGTCTCAGGCGCCTCGGTCTTCTGCGGGTCGCCGTCGCCGCCGCGGTACCAAACGGGGAGCTGGTGGCCCCACCACAGCTGGCGGCTCACGCACCACGGGCGGATCTCGCTCAGCCACTCGACGTAGCGGCGCTGCTGCACCGGCGGGTGGATGCGCACGCGGCCGTCTTGGACCGCGTCGATCGCGGGGCCGGCGAGGGGGTCCATGTTCATGAACCACTGCAGCGAGATCAGCGGCTCGATGCGGGCGCCGGAGCGCTGGGAGAACGGCACGGTGTGCACGTAGGCCTCTTCGGCGCGGAGCGCGCCCGAGGCACGCAGCGCGTCGGTCACGGTCGTCCGCGCCTCGTCGGCCGTCTGGCCGGCGAAGTCGCCGCACAGCGTGGTCAGGCGGCCGTCCTCGCCGATCGCCGACGGTGCCGGCAGCGAGTGGCGGCGGCCGATCTCAAAGTCGTTGGGGTCGTGCCCCGGGGTGATCTTGAGCGCGCCCGAGCCGAAGTCGACCTTCACGTGGTCGTCGGCGATGACCGGGATCTCCTTACCGCCCGACAGCGGCAGCACGACCTTGCGGCCGATCGCCGATGCGTAACGCTCGTCCTCCGGGTTCACGGCCACCGCGACGTCGCCGAACATCGTCTCGGGACGGACCGTCGCCACGACGATCTCGCCGTCGCCGTCGGCAAACGGGTACGCGATCGAGAAGAGCGTGTCCTCCACGCCCTCCTTCTCCTCGACCTCGAGATCGGAGATCGCCGAGCCGCTGCCCGGATCCCAGTTGACCATGTAGTGGTCGCGGTAGATCAGGCCCTGCTCGAACAGGTCGACGAAGACCTTCTGCACGGCCGCGACGTAGCCCTCGTCCATCGTGAACCGCTCGTCGCCGTAGTCGCACGACGCGCCGATCCGCTTGAACTGCTCGACGATCTTGCCGCCGTACTCCTTGCGCCACGCCTGGACTTCGTCGGCGAACGCCTCGCGCCCCAGTTCCTTGCGGCTGCGGCCTTCGCGGGCGAGCTTCTTCTCGACCTGCGTCTGCGTCGCAATGCCCGCGTGGTCGGTGCCGAGAATCCACTTCGTGCGCTTGCCGCGCATGCGGTTCAGGCGGATCAGCGAATCCTGGATCGACCCGTTCAGCGCGTGCCCCATGTGCAGCACACCGGTCACGTTCGGCGGCGGAATCGCGATCGAATAGTGGTCGTCTGGGCCAGCGCCCTCGCGCGGCGGACCGGGCTCAAAGACGCCAGAGTCGAGCCAACGCTGGGCGGCCTGCGGCTCCACCTCAGCGGGTTCGTAGCGCGTGCGGGTGCTCAGATCTGGTGCTGACATCGGCCCGGTGCAGTCTACGGGCGCTGCGCTCGGCTGGTCGCGGGCCCTGGGCCGCGGGCGGGTTGCTGGTTGGCCGCGGCGGGCGAGGGGCCGCTCCTCCGGCTCATTCCTCCCTTCGCCCAGAGGGCTCGGGCATCAAACTTCGCCTGCGGAGCGGCCCCTCGCTCGCCTTCGGGCGTTGGTCGGCTTTCGCCCGCGGCTTCGGTACGCGACCAGCCCCCGCCTCGGCCGTGGCTGTCGTCGGGGCAGACGTTGCGCTGACTTCTCCTTGGTGCCGGCGCAACTACGGCGCTGGAGCAACGACGGCGCCGCCGCCCCCACCCCGCGACCAACTATCAAGGAGTTCTGGAGGGTCTAAAGCCGGT
>JAEZDB010000451.1 GCA_023429855.1 Actinomycetes bacterium | reverse complement strand
CCCCGACCTCGATCCGCGAGGTCCCGTGGCAAGTCAAGGTGTGGTCGCGCGGCGGTCCGCTCGGTGGCTTCGACTGCGGCGGCGCGATCATCGACGCGCGGACGGTGCTGACGGCCGCGCACTGCGTCGACGGCGCCGACATCGGCAGCGCACCAGACGCCGGCGGCCTTGGCGTGCTCGCGGGCGTGTCGCACGTCGATCGCACGACCGCCGGCGACGCCGCGCAGTTTGCGGTCGTCGCCGACGCGCGCTTGCACCCGCAGTGGTCAGAGGAGACCGTCCAGACCGCGGGCGACCTCGCGGTGCTCACGCTCGACTCGCCGCTCGATCTCACCGGTCCGGCCGTCCGCGCTGTCGCGCTCCCACCCGACGCCCCGATCGGCGACGAGCCGGTGCTGATCGGCCAGGACGTGCTCGTGAGCGGCTACGGCCGCCAGCACGTCAAGTTTGCGCCGAGCGGTGAGCTGTTCTCGCTTGAGTCGCGTGTGGAGACGCCCGACCTGTGCTTCAGCGACGACAACGCGGCCGCCCTCTGCGTGCGCACCCCGCTGGGCGCTGCCTGCTTCGGCGACTCGGGCGGCCCGCTCGTCACGGTGACCGAGCCGCCGGTGCTCGTCGGCATCGTCTCCAACGGCCCTGAGGGGTGTCCGGCCGGTGAGGCGGAGAACTACGTGAACCTCGTCGTCCCCGAGAACCGCCGGTTCGTCGCCGGGTCAGACGCGCCGCCGATCGCGCCGCGCCTCGCGAGCGGCGTCACGCTCGAGGCTGCGGGCGGGCTCGTGCTGGTCGGCCAGCCCGTCACCTGCCGCGTCCGGTTTACGAACGCAGCGACAGCGAAGTGGAAGGTCTTCACCGATGCCGGCAGGACGGTCGCGACGGGCACGGGCGGCACGTCGTTCACCTACACGCCAACCGAGGCCGATACCGGCCGGACCTTGCGCTGCTCCGCCACGGGCGCCAACGCCGGCGGCGTCGCCTTCGCCGGCCCCGCCGCGGCTGGCGGCCCGGTGCTGCGCGCGCTCGGCGGCGGCAATTCGCCTGCCCCGCCGACCGTGACGCCGTTCCGGCTCAAAGACGCCCTGCTGAACGCGAGCGCGCCGAAGGTCGTCCGGCGCGGCAAGATCCTCAGGGCGAAGGTCGTCTTGACGAACCTGTTTGCCGCTGCCGACCAGGCCACTGTCTGTGTGCGTCTGGGCAAGGCGAAAGCCAAGTGCGTGGCGCCAGCGGTCAAGGGTCAGACGGGCGCGACCGTCGTGTTCCGCTTTCGGATCGCCAAGCGGACGAAGGTCAAGTCGCTGGTTACCCTCGGCGTATCGGCCGTGCTCGCCGGACGGAACCCGGGCAGCGGGATCGTCGAGCAGGTCAACCGGGCGTCGAAGCTGCGCGCCCGCGTACGGCGTTAGCCGCTGACGGCGAGCTGCAGGTAGTCCGCGGGCAGGCCCCCGGCGGGGACGCGACCCGGCGACGTCGGCAGCCAGCGGGCGATTTCACGTGCGTGGGCGTGGGCGTCGACGAGGGGACGCAGGTCGTCGATGGCGCGGATGAGCTGCAGGCTCGCGCCGATCTGCAGGTCGGCGCCGGTGGGGATCGAGGTGCCGAACGCGCCGGCGGCGTGGAACTCCTCGGTGCGGTCGAACATCGTCGGCAGCGACGAGGCGGCCTCGCGGACGCGCTCGGGGGTGACGCCGTGCATGCGCCGTTCCGCCGCGATCACCGCTGGGGCGATGAGGCCGATGATCGGCCCCGGCAATCCGGGGAGCTTGCTGCCCGCCTGAAACGACGAGAGCGACTTCGGGCTGCCGCCCATGGCCGTCCACAGCAGTCGGCGCGCCGCCATCTGGAGGACTTCGTCGCCCCAGCGCTCGGCCTCTTCGATGGCCTGGATGTGGTCGCGCGGGTAGAGCGGGGGCTCGGGCTGGATCGCCTCCAGGCGCTGCATGATCGGCCGCGAGCCGCGCACGACCTCGCCGCTGGTGAGGACGAGGACCGGCACATGGCTGTAGCCGAAGCGCAGCTTCAGCAGCGGCGGGTGAAAGGGCGGGAGGTACTCGACGAGGCGCACGGCGATGCCCTTGAGCTCGAGTGCGCGCAGGACGGCGGCGCACGGATGCGACCCGTTGATCACGTGAAGCGTGTGCGGCATAGGGCCCACCGTAACACGCCGCGACCCCTTACTGACTCGTGGTCAGTTAGGGGCCGGGAGGTAGCCGAGCGGACGGCGGGTCGGGCTGGCACTGGCGCTGAGCCCGGTGCGTCACGATGCATCGGTGAGCGAGACCTCCGCCAGGACCGCGCGCCGTGCCGCGGTCGCCGCGATCGTGCTGTGCGTGCTCGGCGTGCTCGTGCTGCGGCTGTGGCTGAAGTGGGTCGGGCCGCTGCCGGGCGACCGCTGGGCGCAGGCCCACGTCGACGCCGTCTCGCTGCTGCAGCCGTGGCGCGACCTCGGCACCTTCTTCTCGGTGATCGGCGGCCGGCCCGTGGCGACGCTGACCGGTGCCGTCGCGTTCTGGTTCGTCCTGCGGGAGTGCGGGTGGCTGGCCGTGAAATTCGTGGTCATCGCGTGCGTCGGCGTATTCGCCAACATGCTGCTCAAGGTGCTCTCGGGGCCGACGCCGCTGATGATCGAGAAGTTCGGCGTCGACGGGGCCGGGCTCAACTACCCGAGCGGGCACACCGTCTACGGCGTGGTGATGTTCGGGTCGCTGGCGTGGCTGGCGTGGGGGCGGGGTCGACGCGACATCGCCGCGGTCTTGATCGCGCTTTCGGTCGCGATGGGGCCCTTCCGCGTGGTCGCCGACGCGCACTTCGTCAGCGATGTCGTCGCTGGGTACCTGGCGGGGATTGCCTGGCTGCTGCTCGCTGCACTGCTAACCGGTGCGGGTGGTGCGTCGCCGGGCCTGAACGTTCGGCGCGATTTCGCCCGAAGAGGCGCCTAGTGTGACCACATGCACCTGGGACGCATTACTGGATTGGCGACCGCCGTCGCCCTCGCCGCCGTTGCCTGGACGAGCCTCGCTCTCCTCGCGACGGAGCTCATCTGACCGACGCCCTGGCGACCGCACCGCTGCGCCTCCCCGAGGCCGCGCTGAGTCATACTCAGGCGGTGCTCCTGGTCGTCGACGTCGGCAACACTCAGACCCACTTCGGGACCTACCGCGGCGATGAACTCGTCGAGCACTGGCGGATGGCCACCATTCGCCAGTCCACCGCCGATCAGCTCGGTGCTCAGCTGCGGTCGCTCTTGCGGCTGCGCGGCGTCGAGCTGTCTGAGCTGAAGGGGTCGATCGTCTCCTCGACGGTGCCCGAGCTCGCGCCAGAGTGGGTCGAGGTCGGCCAGCGCTACCTGAGCCACGAGACGGTCGTCGTCGGCCCGGGCGTGAAGACAGGTATGTCGATTCGCCTCGACAACCCGCGGGAGCTCGGCGCTGACCGGCTGGTCAACGCGGTCGCTGCCTACGAGCAGATCAAGGACGCGTGCATCGTGGTCGACTTCGGCACGGCGATCACCTACGACGTGGTGTCGGCCGACGGCGAGCACCTCGGCGGTCTGATCCAGCCGGGTGTGGAGATCTCGCTCGACGCCCTCGCCGACCGCGGCGCGAAGCTGCCGAAGATCGACCTCTTGCCGCCGCGCAGCGTGATCGGCAAGTCGACGGTCGAGGCGATTCGCGGCGGCGTGCTCTACGGGTACTCGGCGGCGGTCGACGGCATCGTGCAGCGGATCCGCGGCGAGCTTGGCGCGGAGGTCCACACGATCGCCACAGGTGGGCTTGCCGGTGTGGTCGTGCCGTTCTGCGAGTCGATCGACGAGATCGACTCCGACCTCACGCTCCGCGGCCTGCACCTCATCTGGCACAAGCAAGACCGGTAGCCGGGCGAGACGGGCCAGCGCGTTGATCGACCTTCACTGCCACCTGCTTCCCGGCATCGACGACGGGCCCGCCGACGACGCCGCGGCGATCGAGCAGGCGCGGGTGCACCTCGCGGCGGGGATCGACAAGGTCGTCTGCACGCCGCACGTGAGCCACGGCCACCGCAACACGAGCGAGGGCATCGTCGCGGCCACCGGGGCGCTGCGGCAGGTCTTCGCTGACGCCGGCGTGCCGCTGCGGATCCAGGCCGGCGCCGAGGTGTCGCTCTCGCGGGCGATCGAGCTCGACGACGACGAGCTCGCCCAGCTTCACTTGGGCGCCAGCGGCTGGCTGCTGCTCGAGCCGCCGCTCGGGACCGACGTGCCCCGGCTGCCGCAGATGGTGCAGGCCATTCAGTCGCGCGGCCACAAGGTGCTGATCGCGCACCCCGAGCGCTGCGCCGGTTTCCATCACGACGCCGACCTGCTCGGCGAGCTCGTGCGCGGCGGGGCGCTTGCGCAGATCACCGCCGGGTCGCTGGCCGGCCAGTTCGGCCGCACGGTGCAGAAGGTGGCGATGGGGATGGTCGAGGCCGACCTCGTCCACGTGATCGCCAGCGACGCGCACGACCCCGTCCGCCGTGCCCCAGGCCTCGCCGAGCCCCTCGCCGCCGCTGGCCTCGAAGGCCTCACCGAGTGGGCCTGCCAGGCCATGCCCGCAGCGATGCTCGCCGGCGA
>JAEZDB010000385.1 GCA_023429855.1 Actinomycetes bacterium | reverse complement strand
TGACAGCCCGGCGGCTCGTCCGAGCATCGGCCCGCGATCCCGGCGGCGCTGCGGCTTGCGGCCACCGCCGCGCTGGCTGTCGGCGCGCTCGGCGCTGCGGGCTACCTGGTGCTCAAGGCCGACAGCTTCCGAATCGTCGCGCAGGGCGTGCTGCGCGAGGCGCAGTGGCAGCGCGAG
This sequence comes from Actinomycetes bacterium, assembly GCA_023429855.1. GTDB lineage: Bacteria > Actinomycetota > Thermoleophilia > Solirubrobacterales > Solirubrobacteraceae > JAGIBJ01. The sequence continues at coordinate 2,567 of JAEZDB010000385.1, read as the reverse complement.
GCGGCGCAGCTGATCGACGACCCAAGGGTCGTCGACGCCACCTGCGGCCGCCCGATCACCCTGCCCACCTACCGCTTCATCCCCGAGCTCACGCTCCGCTCGGGCCGCGACGACGGCGACATCGTCTCCCGCGCGACGGCCCTCGGCGGCGCGGGGCCGCAGCCGACGGGCGTAGCGATCGTGATCGACGGCAGCCGCGCCGCCAAAGTCCGCCTCGGCTGGGCCGCTGGCGTGCCGCGCACCACGAACGAGGTGCCGCCCGGCTTTCGCGAGGTCGCCCGGCGCGGTCCGTTCGTGGCGACCGCGAACTGCACCTGACCGGGGCGAGCGCGGCTGACCTGCCCTGACTCAAACATCTCGCCAGATCGCTGGCCGACGGCGCACTGAGTTGAAAGGGTCGTGGTGAGCACATCGCACATTCCGACAGCGGAACGTGTGGTTGCTCGGTCCCGCCCTCACCCTCTCCGCCAGGAGCCAGATGCCCCAACCCTCGTCGTCCCCCTCCGGGAGCCCCGAACCCCAGCCGTACCTGCCCAAGCCTTTCCGCTCCACGCCGACCGGCGCGCGCCTGGGCGTCGTGGCCATCGTCGTGGCGGTCGGCGTGCTGCTGCTCGCGGCCATCGCGACCCTCGGGCACGGGCCGACGACGAAGCCCGAAGCCGGCCAGATCGGCGTGATCCGCAACGGCGGGCCTCTCGACAACCGCAACATCCGCGGTGTGGTCCGCGCCGGATCGGGACTCACCTGGTCGGGCCTCTACAGCACGACCCACTACTACCCCGTCAGCTCGCAGCAGCGGTTCATCAAGGTCAGCGATGAGGCTGAGGCCGACGCGCCCGTGATCACCGTGCCGACCAAGGACGGCGTCGAGGTCTCCATCCAGGGCACCTTCTACATGAACACCGTGTTCGACAACACACCCGCGGGCCTGCGCGCGATGCGCGGCTTCGACACGCAGTTCTCCACGCGCACCTTCGGCAGCGAGAACCTGCACCCGTATGACGGCAAGGAGGGCTTCTCGTCGTTCCTGACGGCCAACGTGATCCCGTCGGTGCGCAACAACCTGCGCCAGGTGATGGGCGGCGTCTCGTGCCAGGAGCTCGTGAGCTCGTGCGCGCTCGTGCAGAACCAGTCGGCCGAGGAGCAGCAGCGTCCGCAGTCGAGCACCGGCACGATGCAGGAGATCGAGAAGGTCGTGCAAGACGGCCTGAAGACCGACCTCACGTCGACGCTCGGCAACACGTACTTCACGAACGTGAAGTTCTCGCTGACCGCCGTCACGCTCCCCGCCAAGGTGCAGGAGGCGATCGAATCGGCGCAGGCGAGCTTCGCGCTCGTGTCGAAGGCCGACGCCGAGAAGCGCGCCGCGAAGATCGAGGCGCAGGCCAACCTGGAGAAGCAGCGGGGCTACAACGCGTGCCGCGCGTGCGCCCAGCAAGACATCCTCAAAGCGATCCCCAGCAACGTGACGACGTACGCGCCAGGCGGAGCGTTTGCCGTGACCGGCCGATAGGCCGCCGCGCGTGAGCGGGCGCGGCGCACGTGCCAGTGGTCGCTGAGGATTGGCGACGGCGCCGATTGTGGACACATTTTGCGAATGTGGTCATGCCCGCTACGGTGGCGGCATGGCTGATGTTGGAGTCCGCGCGTTCAAGGCCGACGTGAGCGGCCACCTCAAGCGGGCGGCTGCCGGAGAGCGCATTCGCGTGACGAGCCACGGGAAGCCGCTCGTGGAGCTGATCCCGGCGGCGCCCGACGTCGTCGACGAGGGCTGGGAGGCGTCGATCAAGCGCTTGCGCGAGTCGGGCGTCGTCACGCCCGCTCGGTCGCGAGAGATGGTCCTCCCGCGGCGGGTCTACTCAGCGTCGGGATCGCTATCGGACGAAATCGTCGCCGAACGTGATCGCGAGCGGCGTCAATGAGCACCGCGGTCTACGTCGACGCGAGCGCGATCGTCAAGCTGTTCGTTGCAGAACATGGTTCCGAGCTTGCGCGCGAGTCGGTGCTTGGCCCGCGGGCCAAGATCAGCAGCCGTGTGATCTACACCGAGGTTGGGCGGGCGATCCATCGGCGGATTCGCAACGACGCTGAACGCGCCGACGCGCTCGCAGACTGGGAGGTGCTGTGGGAGGCGTTCGACGTGGTCGAAGTCGACGAGCACATCACCCGCCACGCCCTGGCACTGGCGCAGTTCCACGGCCTCGGCACCCTTGACGCGATCCACCTCGCGTCGGCCTTGCGCGTGCCGGCGGCGCCGATGCGGTTCGCCACGTGGGATTCGGCGCTCGCTGACGCGGCGCACGCGGTCGGTCTGCGCACCATCCCGGACCTCGGGCGCAGCAGCCGCCGCGTTCTGAGCGAAGCGGACGCCTCGATCGTCGCGGACGCCGAGGCTGATGCTGACCTCCTTGCGCTGGCCCGGCAGACGAGGTAATGGCAGATACTGTCGTGATCTCGAAGGTGCGCAGCGCGATCGGCTCGTCCGACATCTGCGGGACGTTCTAGCCCGCGGATTGGCTGAGGCGCTCGAGCAGCGGGGCGTTCATCTTCTCCGCCGTCTGCTCGAG
>JAEZDB010000354.1 GCA_023429855.1 Actinomycetes bacterium | reverse complement strand
CCTGCGCGCGGCGCGCGGCCCGCGACGGCTGCGCCGGCTTCGGCGTGGCGGCAGCCGCCTTGGACCCGCCTGCGGGCTGGAGAACGATGTCGTCGGCGACCGAAATCGGGCGGCAGTCTGGCGCGATGACCGTGACCGCGACGCGGGCGCTCGTGCCAGCCGCCGGTGGCTTGGCGTAGAACGACACGGGTACGTCGAGGGCGCCGGGCTTGGTGCTGCGCACCGCGCGGGGTGTGCCGAGGAGCGAGGTCCCGTCGGCGGTCGAGATCAGCTGCGCCAGCACGTACCAGCCGGCGACGGGCACGCTGACGGTCACGCGGGTGTTGGCCCCGAAGGTCGACGTGGGCCGCAGGAAGATCGAGCCGCTCGAGGGGCACAGGGGCGGAAGGCCGGTGTCGACGATCGGCGTGGGGGAGCCGGGCGCCGGCGGTGCTGGCTCGCCCGGGCCGGGGGTCTCGCCTGGGCCGGGCGTCGGGGTCGGAGTCGGCGTCGGGGGCGCCGCGAGCCGGTCGACGGTCTCGCAGCCGATCGGCTCCGGGTCGTCGGCGTCGATGATCGCCTTGTCGGCGGTGCCGACGGTGCCTGCCGGGTCGGACGGCGAGTCGCATGCCAGGTGCGCGTCGGTGACGTCGTCGCGGGAGCGGAGCGTGTCGTTGCCGCCGTTGCCCTCGATCGTGTCGGCGCCGGCGCCTCCGTCGAGATCGTCGTCGCCGCCGGAGCCGTTGATCGTCTCGGGTGCTGGGCCTCCGGCGATCGTGTCGCCGAAGCTCTGGCTGCCCTGGATCTTCTCGAAGCCGGTCTGGACCTCGTCGAGGTCGGCGGCGTCGGCGCCGTGGGCGACGCCCGTACCGTCGTTCGCGAGGCCGTCGGCGACGCGCAGCGTCACGGCGCTGGTGGCGTAGAAGTACGTGACCGAGTCGACGCCGGTGGCGCCGCTGTCGGAGAGGGTGTCGGCGCCCTTGCCGCCGTAGAGCAGGTCGCTGCCGCCCTCGCCGTCGAGGTCGTCGTCGCCCGACGTGCCGCCTGAGTAGGAGTCGTAGAGGAAGTCGTTGCCGTCGCCGCCCTTGAGCGTGTCGTTGCCGGAGCCGCCCTCGAGGTCGTCGATGCCGTCGCCGCCTTGGACCGTGTCGTTGCCGGTGTCGCCGGAGACGTAGGTGCGCAGGTCGCCGGTGATTGTCACGACGTCGTCGCCGCCGCCCGCGATCACGTCGGCGGCGAGTTTGGTGACCGTGCACTCGACGTGGTTGGCCGTGACCGCCGAGCACGACGGCGACGCTGGCGTCAGCGGGCTGGCGGTGTCGACGACGCGGATGTGGGTCTGGTCGAGCTTGGTGATCGTGAGTGCGTTGACGACCGCTGCGGGGTCGGCCTGTACCTGCACGCCGCCACCGGTGGCGCCAGCTCCGCCGACGATGCCAACGGTGGTCGCGGCGGAACCGAATGCCGGGAAGAGCAGCAGGGACGCGATCGTCGCAAGACACGCAGGAAGTTGGCGCATCCGCGCAGACTAGATGGACACGCGCCTGCCAAGTTGTGAACTCGGTCGGGGCCGCTGGGCTAAAGGCAGCGGGACCGGTCGCCGGCCTCGTAGTCGATGACCGGCTGCAGGGCTTGCGGGTTGGCGAGGCTATCCAGGGAGATCGCCGCGGTCGGCGGGTCGCCGAGCAGGATGCGTTTGATCGGGACCTCGACGGCCTTGCCGCTCAGCGTGCGGGGGATAGCAGGGACGACGACGATGTCGTCGGGCACATGGCGGGGCGAGCAGTAGCGCCGGATGCGGTCGGTGAGCGCCGCGCGGATCTCCTCATTCACTCGGTCGGTCCGCAGGGCGGCGAACATGACGATGCGGTCGTCGGTCTCCACGACGACCGCGTCGTCGACATCGTCGAGCGCGAGGACGGCGCGGTAGATCTCCGCGGTACCGATCCGAACGCCGCCGCGGTTGATCGTCGCGTCGCTGCGGCCCGTGATGGTGACGCCGCCGCGGTCCGAGAACTGCACGAAGTCGCCGTGCGTCCAGACGCCGGGGTGGGCCGCGAAGTAGGCGTCGTGCAAGCGCGTGCTGTCGTCGTCGCCCCAGAAGGCCACCGGCATCGACGGCAGCGGCGCGGCGACGACGAGCTCGCCGCTGCGTGCCTCCAGGCGGCAGCCGAGGCAGGGGCGCTGCATCTCGTCGGCGTAGACGGCCAGCGTGGGGACGCCGCCGGCGAAGGCGGTGCAGACGTCGGTGCCGCCGGAGATCGAGAACAGCCACACCTCGGGGCCGAGGACGCCGGAGATCCATCTCGCCGTCTCCGGGCTCAGCGGCGCCCCGGTGCACCCGATGGCAGTCAGGTGCGGAGGCCGTCGCCGCCGGCCCGATCCGGCTTTGCGCTGGGCCTCAAGCCACGCCGGGCTCGTCCCAAACGTGGTGACCTGCGCCTGCTCGGCGAGGTCCCAGAGCGCGTCGCCGGCGGGGCTGCCGTCGTAGAGGACGAGCTGCGCGCCGACGAGCAGTCCGCCGACGAGCCAGTTCCACATCATCCAGCCGGTGGTCGTGAACCACATCAGCCGGGTGTCGGGCCCGGCGTCGGCGTGCAGGCCGAGCTGCTTGAGGTGCTCGAGGACGATGCCGCCGTGGCTGTGCACGATCGCCTTCGGCAGGCCGGTCGTGCCTGAGGAGTAGAGCACCCACAGCGGGTGTTCGAACGGCACCGGCGTGAAGGTGAGCGGGCGGTCGGTCAAGAACCCGGGTTGCCAGCCGCCTCCGTCGAGGTGTCCGAACCGCACGAGCTGGCCGCCGACCGCTTCGTGGATCGCAGCGACGTGCTCGGCGCGGTCGAAGTCCCGGCCAGCGTACCGGTAGCCGTCGACCGCGAGTAGCACCTTCGGCTGGAGCTGCGCGAAGCGGTCGATCACGCCGCCAGCCCCGAACTCGGGGGCTGCCGACGACCAGATCGCCCCGAGCGAGCTGGTCGCGAGCATCGCCGCGGCGGTTTGCGGCAGGTTGGGCAGGTACGCGCAGACGCGGTCGCCCGCCGTGACGCCAAGCGCCTCCAAGCCTCCGCGGATTCGCGCCGTCTCCCGCCGGAGTTCGCCCCAGGTCCAGGCGCGGAGCGAGCCCAGCTCGGACGCGTAGTGCAGTGCCGGGGCGTCGTCGTCTTTGCCTGGTCCGCACAGCGCGTGCTCGGCGTACGAGAGCGTCGCACCCTCAAACCAGGTGGCTCGTTCGACGCTCGACCACTCCAGCGGCTGCCGCGGCGGATGGCTCCACCGTACGCCGAAGTAGTCGGCGATCGTCGACCAGAACGCGGCAGGGTCCTCGACCGACCAGGTCAGCGCGTCGTCGTACGCGTCGAAGCCGGCTGCGGTGAGGAAGTCGTGCATCCGGCTTGCCCGAGCGCGCTGCGAAGACGGCGTCCAGAGCGGAGCTTCGGTGTCGTGTGGCGTGGTCACGGGAACGGCTCGTCGATGAGAAGGTCACCGCCGTCTCCCGGTGGGACGCGGCGGACCGTGCACCATAGATCGCCCCTGGGCCCGAAGCATTGTTGAGGCGTACTTCAAAAACTGCGCCCTGCAGTCGAATCTTCGGGCATGAGCAGGTTCTCGCCGGCGTTGGGGCGCCGTGTCTCTCGCCGCGAGATCGCGCTCAGCCCGCTGGTATGGGGGGCGGTCTCGGCGAGCTTCGCGATCCTCTGCGTTGCGTGCCTGGGTATCTCGCTCATCGTGCCGGTCGATCGCCCGTTGTTGCTTGGGGTGTTCGCCGTCGTGCTGGGTGCGTTTGCGATCGGTCTCGCTCGAACGGCGCCACCGGAGCCCGATGCACCGCTCACGCACGCCGTCATCGCGTTCGCTTACGTCGGGACGGCAACCGCCATGGTCCTGATGGCGCCGCACACGATCGGCGCACTTCCCGTGGCCATCTTCGTCGGCTCGCTCTCCGCGGTGTGGCTCGATAGCCGCCGCCAGATCGTCGGCCACTTCGCGTGCGCGTCGGTCGTCTTGCTGCTGCCAACGCTCGTGGGGCTGGGCGATGCCGCCACGCTCGTCGCGACCCTGACGTTGCTCCCGGCGGCCTGGGTACTGGGGTTCATCACCCTTTGGGTGCTTGAAACCGCCGAACGCCAGAGCGACCGGCTGGAGCTCATGGCGATGCGCGATCCGCTGACCGGCGTCGGGAATCGTCGACTTCGCCGCCGGGTCGTGCGATGGTGGCGCCCGAAGGCGCGAGTTCGCGAAGGATGTCGGCAACGGCGATCAGGAGATCGTCACCGGCGCCGTGCCCCGCGACATCGTTGAGGGTCTTGAAGCCGTTGAGATCGAGCGCGAGGGCCACGACACGTGCGCCGTCGGCGCTGACGGCCTGCTCGGCGGCGGCGAGCAGCTGACGGCGGTTTGCCAAACGCGTGAGTGGATCGGTGACGGCGAGCTTTGCCAGCTCCACCCCTTGGGCCTCAGAGGCTTCGAGCACGAACACACAGCACAGCGCGAGCACGTTCATCGTCGCGATGAGAATCGTGACGGCGATGATCGCGGCGAACCCTGCCCCGGTCGCCACGACCGCGACGGCTAGCAGGAGCGTCGCCAATGCGATGTGCGTCCCGGCACGCCGTCGGGTCTGCGTTCGCACGGCGACCAGTGGTCCGATGAAGACCGCCGCGCCCACGGCGACGGAGGGGTGGCTTCCCGCGTCGACGAAGAGGAGCGCGGGCAGAATGTAGCTCGAGGCAAGCACGATCTCCGACCGTCGGCTGTGGAGGGCCGGCGGAGATGTACAGAGGACGGCGACGCCAATGATCAACGCCGTGGCCATGACTGGGACGTACAACGGTCCGGTGAGCGCGGGTCGGACGGCAAACACGGCAATCCCGAACAGCGCGTAGAACGAGAACATTCCGCCGGTGGTCCTCCAGATCACCCGGCTGGCTCCGATGGCGGCGCGCGAGGCCTCGCTGCCCTGATGATCGGTGCCGCCTGACTGGTGGAGCGTCGAGGCAGGCAGTGCCACGCCGTCGCCGTCTAGGAGCCACCCGAGCTTTGGCGCCGGTGCGCCGCGGCGCGCGGCCTTCTCGGCAGTGAGCCGCGCGTCGGCAAGTTCGACGAGCCGCAACGGGTCGCCGCCGTCGACCGGGTAGGTCGCCACCCCGATGCCGGTGCGCACCGACGGCGCGAGCGCCGCGCGGATCCGTTCTGCGACACGCTGCGCCCGGCGGGGGCCCGAGTCGGGGAGCAAGATGCAGAACTCATCGCCGCCTTGCCTGACGACCGTGGCCTTGTCGCCTGCGGTCTCGGAGAGCTTCGTCGCCACAAAGGCCAGCAGCCGGTCTCCGGCAGCGTGCCCGTGGGTGTCGTTGACCGCCTTGAACCCGTTGAGATCCAGAGCCATGACGCTGAGCGGACGCCGCAGCGCGCGGTGACGCTGCAGTTCGGTCTCGAGGCGGTCGTCGAGCAGAGTACACCGTCATCCTGCGAGACTCCGGCCCCGACGTCGTCGATCCGCTGGTCCACGCGCTGCGCGAACGCATCTCCGCGCTCAGCCGCAACGAATGCGCCATCAGCACCGGTGTCGGAACCGCGAGCTACCCGGAGGACGCGCGCGACGCCCGTGGACTCCTTCAGGCCGCGGACGAGCGCCTGCTTCGCGACAAGTACGGCACGTCGAGCCGCGGTACCGGCAGAGCCAGCGCCGGCTCCCGGCCCGGCGCGCGCCGCTAGCCGGCTGCGAAAGGCGAGCCCAGAGATCCGGCGCAGCCAAGAAAGAACTTCGCGCCCCTCTCGCCTGCGCTCGATAATGCACGTTATGTCAAGCTACCCTCCAGGACGGGCGGCGAGATCCGCAACTCTTGTCGATTCTCAGCGGGTTGAGACCGACTTTCCCACTGGGCTGAGAGTTCGGTCGTCACCGCGGTGAGAGTTTAGGCGTCACCGGGTGAGACTTTGGAAGTAGCGCTGCGGTTCTCTGAAGTGGCTGGCGTACTCCGGCGCGCGCGGTTCGCTTAGGCCGCTGCTGAATCGCAGTCGGTAGTTCTGGTTGAACTGCGGCCCTCGGCTGAACGCGTCGTCTCTGATGGCGTCCAGCAGCCATGCGCGCAACGCCGGGCGGCCGTCGTTCTGCACGTCCTCGTACGCCAGGTCGTTGTCGAGCAGCCAGCGGACGCCTGGGTCTCCACGCCTGGGTACTGGGTCGCCGAATCGGCGGCGCGTGCGCAGCGTCCAGATCGTCTCGGCGACCTGCGTGCTGAAGCCGTCGTCTCGATCGGTAACGGCGGAGGTCGTCGTCTTGACGAACGGTTCGTAGGTGAAGGCGTCCTGGAGCGAGCTCGTCAGTGGTTCCAGACCGTTGCGCAGGTTGTTTGCGATGTTGTCCGCGACTGGTGGTAGGTGGCCGTAGAGATGGTGCGTGGATCGGTCGGAACGTTTGGGATCGCGCGGTTTGGCGATGCCAGTGGCGCTGAGCCAGCACGCGGCGCGTAGTGGCCATCTGCCCCACGGCGGGATTTCCCGGCGGTCGCCGTCGAGTTCGATGGCGTGGGTGCCGTCGGCTGCGATGTCGCAGTAGCCGGTGAACGCGGCCGGGCGGCCGTACTGGTGAAGCGTTCCGATGACATCTCGGGCAGCTTCAGCTGGGTTGCAGGATCCGTCGTCCCGCGGAGCCGGCTGGACCTGGCGATCCGGTCGATCGGCTCCGGCGAGTTCCAGGACTGCGTCGAGATCGATGGTTAGGACCGCGCCGTGCAGGAACAGGTCGTGCTCGAGGTAGCGGCTCAGGACGGTGAGGTCCGGACGGTCGTGGGTGATCAGCGTCAGGCGCGCCAGCGCGGCTGAGACGTTGCGAAGGGCCGGTGGACGCTGGTTGCTCAGGAGCCGGTTGAACTCGTAGCGGCGCACGCTTGCGTAGGTGACGCCGAGGCGCTGCAGTCCCTCCCAGCTGTCTTGCGCAAGGTTGTGCGCGCGAATATGCGACAGCGGAAACGACGGCAGATCGTCGTGTCTCCAGTCACGGGGCAGCGGGCGTCCTGCAAGCTCGTCGCTGCGGGTGCGCTCGTGCCACGGGTGTGAGCGAAAGGTCTCCCACCGCCAGCACGGCGCGCTTTCGGAGTCGTCGGGTTCTTCGGTCGCGACGAGCCAGACGTTCACTGCCGGCGCTTTCGCGACGTCGGTCAGCCACGCCCGCGCCGGTTCGGTGAGACGCTGAGCGCCGTACAGGACGAGGTCGCACCGGGGCCGGGCCGTCGAGATCCACGCCTGCGCCCACACGTGGCCGTGGGCGCGGAAGTTCGGCGTCTTCTCCGGAACCACGCGTCCCAGCGCGCGCAGGACCTCGGCGGCGAGGAGCGCCAGCGCCGCGCCCGGCGGTACGTGGACGACGACGATGCCCTGCTCTGGCAGGTGTCGGGCGTTGAGCCACCGCACGTGCGAGACGTCATCGGTCTCGTCAAAGACGGTGGTCAGCAACGCGCCGCGTCCAGGACTCCGTGACGCACCAGGATGCCGGCGACCTCCCCCGTCTCTACGGGCGAATCCGGAGCTGGGCGCGTGAGCGTCGCCGTGGCCGTCAGAGCCGCCCAGTTTCCGAGCACGCCGTGAGCGAACTCGGCGTTGAGCCTCTCCAGCACATCCGTGGAGGTCTGCCAGACCGCGTGGAACTTGGGGATCAGTTGCACCACCTCTGGCGGTGCCAGCGGCCGGAAGAAGGTCGGGCGCCAGATCCGCCGCCGAAGCTGCGGTTCCCGGCCCAGCACCTCCCAACATCCCTGGCCTCCCGCCAGAACCAGGGCGAAGTCGGTGTCGCGGTGGTCGTGCAGATATCGCAGGTGATCGAGGCACTCGCGGTTCATCCGCTGCGCCTCGTCGACCATCACGACCACCGGACTTGCGAGAGCATCGACGAGCGGCCTGATCTTCGTGTGCCGTGATCCTCGGCCAGGATCCCCGGTCATCGCTTCGAGCATCTGCGTCGTGATCGACAGCATCGACGGCCGCAGATGCGGTTCGATCCGCACGACGGGCAAATCCAGCTCCGGCTCCACGGTGTTCAGCAGGAAGGTCTTGCCCGTTCCCGGCGGCCCGGTGACCGCCGTGATCGCCCGTTGCTGAGCGGCCTCCATGAGCCCTTCTCGCCCGAGCGCCCACGCGGGCGTCCTCAGTAGCGAGGCGCCTCGGATCCCCAGGAAATGCGTGGCAGTCATCCGGCCTCCTGCGCGGGACTTGGCATCTCGAGGTCGGTCTCGATGCCCAGATCGCGCATCACCGAGAGCAAACCGGGTGGGCTGCCGATTGTTTCGTCGGCGTGCTCGGTCGTTGTGACGAGCGTGGTCTCCACCACCCCGTCTCCTTGCGCGATCGCCTTCCACGTCTCGCGCTCGCGGCGGCGGGCAAGGCGGACATCGGCGAGCTGTCGGCGGGTGTGCGCCTTGCGTGTGGCGATGACCTGGGCCCGCTGCTGCGGGCTGGCTTGATCGACCAGCGGCGCGCTGCACCAGTACTGCTCGCCTCGGTAGATGTCGAGCACTCTCGGGTCGTCTTGTGCCCAGCGAATCTCCACCTCTACGCCGCGGTGGCCCTCCAGTTCCGGCGCGTAGTAGTGGCGACCGCGGAACCGCACGCCGAACTCCGAGATCTTGCGTGACTCCCCCGCGAGCGCGAAGCGGCGCAGTAGCGCCGGATCGACGTGCCGTTCCGGCGTGGCGTCCGCGTCGTACACGGCCTGGGGCGTGCGGCCATCCAGGCTGCGGTGCCCGAGCTCCTCGTTGTACTGGCGCAGGACCGCGAAGAACCGCTCGGCCATGAACGCCATCGAGACCGGTCGCCGAGGTCCGATCAGGTTGGCGTCGCGGATGTCCGTCGCCGGCTCCGGGACCACCCCCAGGTCCGCGGCGAGATGCCGGTTGAGCGTTTGGTGGAACCGCTCGACCTTGCCCTTGTGGTGAGGGTGGTACGCCAGCGTCGGTGTCGCCGCGTAGCCGAGCGCCGCAGCGTGTTCGGCGACCGCGTGCGACAGAAACTCGCGGCCTCGATCGAACACCAGCAGCTCCGGGATGCCGCACTGCTCGATCGCCATCGCCAGCGCCGAGAGCACATGCCCGCGGTTCGGTGAGACCGAAAGCGATGCGCCGACCGCGCGTCGGCTGTAGCCGTCGATGAGCACCGTCATCCAGGGCCGCACAGGCGTGGAGCCGCGCGGCAGCACCACGAACACGTCCAGAAGCTTGTGATCGGAGAGCCAGACCTCGTTGCGATGCACGTTCTCGATCGAGCAGACCAGCCGCTTGCCGCGCGCCGCACGCTCTCCTCTTCGTGCCAGCGTCTGCTCGTCCGGCGCGAAATCGCGAGCTGCCGCGCGGTACATCGTCGAGAGCGACGCGACCGAGTCCGGCCCCTCTTCGCGCTCGAGCATGCGCCGCGCGAGCGTCACGTTGCCCGCGGCGCGGTAGTAGGCGGCTCGCGCCGTGGGCCCCCGACTCCACGCCTTGCCCTCTTGAACTACGGGAGCGCCCTGCGCCAGATACCGCAGCATCGTCGACCTCCCCACCCCGCAGGCTTCAGCGGCCTCATCGATCCAGCCTGCCGGAAGGCGCCCGCAGTTCGTGGCGCGCACCTCTCGCAGTCGACGAACTGTCGCCGAGACGAACGCGGGGTCAGCGCCGCCAGCGGTCACGAGACGGGTACCTGAGCGCAGCGCATGACGGCACTCCTACCAAGGGAGAGGACCGACGTTGCGGCGAATTCTGTGGGCTTGGTGAGGTTCGCCGGAAGCGCCTACGACGACTCGGATTACAAACCGCGCTACAGCGACGCTGTTAGCTGCCGTACGTCCGATCCGGGAAGAACTGCAGCGTCAAGAAGCGGTCCTCCTGCTCGAACACGAACTCCCCCGACGGGGTTTGCGTCGGTCGTCCTAGGCGGACCTTCACGGCGATGTCGTGGCGCCGGGCGTACGCATAAACCGTCGAGCGCATGCCCGTCGCGTTCTCGGCTCGAAAGTGCTTGCCGCGCCGCAGCACCCTCGGCTGGCCATCACGCCACACCGACCACGGATAGAGCGAGCGAGGAGCGGCCTCCGGGAACGCGTCGAGCACTTCACCGAACCCGTCGTCATAACCCGGTTCGTAACGCGGCTCACCACCGGTCTCCCCCATCGGCTCAGTGTCGCCGCGAGCAAGCGATCGAAGCGTGGCTGCAAGCAAACCTGCAAGACGTCCCGCGAGGCTAGGCCCGTGGTCCGCACGCTCTGACGCGTTGAGCAAGAGAAAGGGGCCCCGGGGGGGGGGGCCCGGGGGGGCGCGGCCCC
>JAEZDB010000037.1 GCA_023429855.1 Actinomycetes bacterium | reverse complement strand
GCCGGGGGACGACGTCCCTCGGCCCCGCGGCCGTTGTGGCGCCGTCGAGCCGACATTAGGGTGCCCTAACCAGTAGCCTGGAGGGCGTGAGTGGCGAGCTTCTCACCCATCGGCCCGAGCGCCCGCTGGCGCTTGATGTGCCAGCCCTCGATCGGCTCCGGCGCCGCGTGCAGCGCGCAGCGTCTCGCCGCAAGGGCGACGCCGTCCTCGTGTCGGCCACCTCGCGCGTGGAGGCGCCCGCATCACTTGGCGATCTGCTCCGCGGCGCCGGCCTCGCGGGCGCGCCCTGGGCGCTAATCCAGCAGCCCGACCGCGGCAATCGCGGCATCCTCGCCCTCGGCAGCGCCACCACCGTCCCGATCGGCTCGCAAGCCGGCCAGCGGTTCGCAACGCTCGCCCAGCGCTGGCACGAACTCGGCCGCACTGGCGACGCCGACCCAGCAGGTGGCATCCCCGGCGCCGGCCTGATCCTGATCGGCGGCGCCGCATTCGCGCCCGGCGGCGGCACCGGTTCTACCTGGGACGGCTTCGGCAGCGGCGACATGGTCGTCCCGTCGGTCACCGTCGCCGTCTGCGACGGCCGCGCGGCCCTCACCGTCACGCTGCTCGTGTCGCCCGGCGACGAACCCGTCGAGCTGATGGCCGAAGCGCAGCTCGCGACCGCACTGCTCGTCCCGTCGTCGGCCGCGCCCGCCGACCCGTTCCTCGAGCAGCCCGACGTGCAGTCCGTGCTCGCGGCCGACCACTTCACCGGCGCCGTCGAGCGCGCCGTCGCCAAGATCACCGCCGGCGACTTCTCCAAGATCGTCCTCGCCCGCGAGATCGAGGTCCGTTCACCGCAGCCGTGGGACGTCCCCGACGTGCTGGACCGCCTGGGCGAGCGCTTCCCGGCCTGCTTCATCTTCGGGTTCGGCCGCGGCGACGGCACCATGCTCGGCGCCAGCCCCGAACTGCTCGTCCGCCGCGAAGGCCAGCGCGTCGAAACCGTCGCCCTCGCTGGCACCACGCGCCGCAGCGACGACCCGTCGGTCGACGCGCACCTCGCCGCCGAGCTGCTGCGATCAGCGAAGGACCGCCAAGAGCACCAGCTGGTCGTCGACCGCATCGTGCGCACGCTGCAGCCACACGCGCTCTGGGTCACCGCGCCCGAGGAGCCGCAGGTCGTGACCGTCGCCAACGTGCACCACCTCGCGACGCCGATCCGGGCACAGCTCGACGGCCGTGCGGGGCTGCTCGACCTCATCGGCTCGATGCACCCGACCCCCGCCGTCGGCGGTGAGCCGCACGAGGCTGCGCTCCGCACGATCCCGGGGCTGGAGGGCATCGACCGCGGGTGGTACGCCGGCCCGCTTGGCTGGGTCGACCGCGCTGGCGACGGCGAGCTCTTCGTCGGCCTGCGCAGCGGCGTGCTCCGTGGCAACGTCGCCCGGCTTTTTGCCGGCGTCGGGGTCGTCGGTGCCTCCGACCCGTCGTCGGAGCTGGCCGAGACCGAGGTCAAGCTCCAGGCGGTCCTCGGCGCGCTGCGGCCGCGGCCGTGACCGGAGGCCGGCGCTGCCGCCGCTCAGCTGCGGCTAGCCCACGCGGACTGGGCGGATCCGAAGGTCACGCCAATCCGAGAACACATCGCCGCCGCTCCCGAAGAGCCGCAGCTCGACGAGGCCCGGCGTGCCGCGCGTGAACCGCGTGACGCGCGCATTGTTCGCCGCGACCAGGGTGATCGCGCTGCCCGCCGAACCTTGAAACTGATCCAGGCGGGTGTTGGCGAACTCGCCGCTCCCATCGCCCAGCGCCAGGTACGAGGCCGACCCGACGCCGTTGCCGAGCTGGTAGAGGCGCGCCGAGATGTCGGCCTCGTATTCACCGGCGAGCGGTACCGTGATCGCCGGTCCGGAAGCACCCGTCAGATACGTGGTGCCCGCTGAAAGCTGCGGCCCGCCGGCGGCGTGCAACCCAGCGCCGCCGACGAACTCCCACTTGTAGGGGCCGCCGGCGGCGGCGCGGTACCGCAGGTGCCAGAGCACGCCGGCGCTCGCCATCGCAGGGCTCTGGAACAGGACGGCTTGGCCGTCGATGGGCGAGGCCGGCAGCGACGTAGCGAGTGGTGTCGCGGGGCCTGCTGGACCAGCTGGCCCAGTTCCACCTTCGGGCCCGCGTGGGCCACGCGCACCGCTCGGCCCCTGTGGGCCGCCCGTGAGCACGCCGCGCTTGAGGTCCTGCGCCGTGAGCGACCCGTTCTTGACCTGCGCGCTGCCCACCGAGTTCTTGGGGAGGGTGGCCACGGCGTACGAGGTGCCGCCGAGCGAGATGAAAAGCGCAAGCCCTGCCATCACATGCGCGCTGCTAAACCGACGGGACCGGGGCTGAGACACCGCGCCAGGCTACCAATACGCCGCGGAGCGACGGCGCCGACCGGCAGTCGTTAGGTTCGCCCGCATGACCGTCCTACAGACCGACCGGCTCACCCTCGTCCCGTGGCCGGCGCAGCGCTACGAGGCGATCGCGGCACTCGCCAGCGACCCGCAGGTCATGCGCTACATCGGCGACGGGTCGCTGTGGGGCGACGAGTTCGTGGCCGGTGTCGCCGTCAAGCAGCAGATCAACTGGGACACCGTCGGCTATGGGTGGCGGGTCGCGGTCCGCACCGCCGACGATACCCCGATCGCGATGGCTGCGTCTTGCCCCGCTGGCGACGGCATTCCTGACTTGGATCCGACCGATCACGAACTCGGCTGGTGGATCGCGTCAAGCGCTTGGAGGCAGGGCTACGGCACCGAGATCGGGCTCGCGCTGCGAGCGGAGGCACACGAAATACACGGATCCGGCGAGGTCCTTGCGCGCCTGCAACCGGAGAACGGCGGTTCAGCCGGGGTGGCCAAGGCGATCGGCCTCACCTACGACGCCGACATTCGCGGCCGCCTCGGCGAGCGCAACGCCGTCTACCGCGGGACGGCTGCGGACTGGGCGGCGCGCAGCCGCTAACTCTTCCTACTGGGCCGTTTCGACGTATCCGCCGATCGGCGTTGCCGTCAACTTGCTGTGGATCATGGTGACCTGCGGAGCGGTGAGGTTCGACGTGCACGTCACCCAGAGATTGAACGGCTCGTCACGTTTGAACGTCACGAAATCCGACACCTGTCGGCGATCAACCTGGTCCACGCCTGGAGCCAGGATCGTGCCGGTGATCGTCGTTCTCGTCGCCTGCGCTTCGGGCTGGTCGAGGCGGGCCGCATAGGTCGAACAGAAGATCTCCATACGGCCAGAGCCCGTTCCCGCGGCGACGGCTGAGCCAACGAAGTCCACCCGGTATGCCCCGGCAGGGAGGTTCGGAATCGACAGCAGCTTGATCCACTGCCCGCCACCGATATTCGGTCCCATCGGCTTCGCGTCGTTCCACGTATTGGCGATCCGAACGGTGGGGAGCCCGCCGGGTGCGCCAGCTGGTCCTTCAGCACCACGCGGACCGCGTGCACCCGCAGGCCCCTGCGGACCGCTAGTGAGGACGCCCTTGCGGAGGTCCTTTGCCGTCAGCGAACCGTCCTTGACCTGCGGGCTCGCGACCGAGTTCTTCGGCAGCTTCGTGACGGCGTAGGACGTGCCACCGAGCGAGATGAACAGTGCCGCGCCAGCCATGACGTGGGCGCTGGAGACGCGAGAAGCCTTGAGCCTGGACACGGCTCGGCACCCTACCGGAATGCCGTCGCACACCGGTGGGGTGTGAGGCGCGGATTTTTCGTCAGTGTGCGGCCTGCCCGACCTGTACCTCGATGAGGCGGGCGCGGTCGGCCGGCAGTGCCAGCGCGGCGGCCAGCTCAGCGCGCGTGGCAGGGGTCAAGTACTCGAGGCGGTGCAGGGCGGCGAGCTGCGCGAAGTCGAGGCCGTGCGGGGTGGCGATGAGGGGCTCGAAGGCGTCGCCGGCGTTCTCGAAGACCGGCAGCCGGTTGAAGATGCGGCCGCCGTCGTTGTTCACGACGACGAACTGCACCGGCAGCCCAAGCCGTGATGCGCCCGCGAGGCCGCCCTGGTCGTAGAGCAGTGTGAGGTCGCCGAGGTAGGCCACCGTGCGGTCGTGAGTGCCGGCGGCGGCGACGCCAAAGGCCGTCGACACCACGCCGTCGATGCCGTTGGCGCCGCGGTTGCTGAACACCCGCGGCGGCGCTGTCGACACGGGAGCCCATCGCTCGAGGAGACGGATCGCGAGCGACGCGCCGACGACGAGCGCGTCGCGATCGGTCAGGTCGGAGCTGAGGGTGCGCGCGACGAGCGCCTCGGTGAGCACCGCTTGATCGTCGGCTGCGAGGACGAGCTGCGCGCGGGAGTCCTGCAGCGCTGCGTCCTCGGCGGCGAACCAGCGGTCGCGCCAGCCGGGCTCGGTCAGTCCGTCGCGCTCGTCGGAGACGCCTTCACGCGCGGCGCTGACGGCGGTGTTGAGAGCACGAACCGCACGAGCGGGCTCCGCATCGAGCCAGATCGACGCCGCCGAATCGGGGTCTGCCCAGACCGCCTCCGGCGTGAGCATGACCTGCGGTGCCGCCGCAGCCGCGCCTGAGAGCCAGGCCCGCAGGGGCTTGGAGACCGGCAGGTCGCCGACGCGGAGGACGAGGTCGGGCACGAGTGCCCCACCGGCGGCCGTCTCGAGGAACAGGTCATAGGCAGCGATGGCATGTGGGCCGCGCCGCGCACCGCTCATCGGGTCGGCCAGCAGCGGCCACCCGAGGATCGCCGCAAGGCGGGGGAGCAGCGCCCCGAGTTCTGGCGTGCGTTCACAGCGCCCGGCGATGATCACGCCCCGCTGCGCGCGCATGCACTGCATCGCCAGGTCCGCGATGCCGTGCGCATCGACGCTGCGCGGCCGGTGGACCGCCAGCCACGGTGCGCCGCCCTCGCGGCCGCTCGTCAGTGGCTGGTGGACCCCGGGTGCGGTGAGCGGCTCGCGCATCGGCAGGTTGAGCTGGACCGGACCTGGACGGCCTGGGCCGCCGGTTGCGGCCACCGCGCGGCAGGCGGTGGCGCGCACCCACCGTTCACGCTCCTCCGACGCCTCGCCGAGGTCGGGTTCGACGACCCAGCGCGTCACGTGATCGAAGGCGCGCAGTTGATCGATGGTCTGCCCGGCGCCGACGTCGCGCAGCTCGGCCGGTCGGTCGGCAGTGAGGAGCAGGAGGGGAACACCAGCCTCATGCGCCTCGGTCACCGCGGGCAGCAGATTGCTGACGGCCGTGCCCGAGGTGACGCAGACGGCCACCGCGCGCCCGGTCGCCTTGGCGATCCCGAGCGCCATGAACCCCGCCGAACGCTCGTCGACGACCGGCCAGCAGGTGATCCGCGGATCGGCGTGCAGCGCCAGCAAGATCGGGGCGTTCCGCGACCCGGGACTCACCACGGCGTGCTGCACGCCGCTGCGTCCGAGCTCGTCGACGAGGGCGGCGAGCAGGGGCAGGTGCGACGGGGGTGCAGGCATCGAGGTGGTGAAGACGGCCGGACGGTGAAGCAGCGACGCCGACCGTCCCTCATCATGACGGCTCGTGCCTGCGCCACTCGTCCTCCTCCATGGCTTTACGCAGACCGGCGCCTCGTGGGACCGCGTCCGGGCCTCGCTTGATCTGGGCGAACGGCCGATCCTCACGCCGGACCAGCGCGGTCACGGCGACCAAGGTGCCGCACGTCCGATCCTGCTGCCGGCGATGGCCGCCGACGCGATGGCGCAGGTCGAAGGCGGGGGAGAGCTGGCGCTGGGCGGCTACTCGATGGGTGGACGTGCGGCGCTGCTCGCCGCGCTCGCGTCGCCGGGTCGCGTCACGCACCTGGCGCTCATCTCGACGACCGCCGGCATCGAGGACGAAGCCGAGCGCGCCGCGCGAGTCGCCGCCGACGCCGCCCTGGCCGACCGGATCGAGAAGGTCGGCGTCGAGGCGTTCGCGCAGGAATGGGGGAGCGGGCCGCTGTTCGCAGCGCAGGCGGAGGAGGTCGCGGCTGCGGCCCTTCAGGATCGCCGACGCAACACTGCCGAGGGCCTCGCCGCGTCGCTGCGCGGCGCCGGCACCGGCAAGATGGGCTCCCTCTGGCGCGGCCTCGGCGCGCTGACGATGCCGGTGCTCGTCCTCACCGGCGAGCGCGACGACAAGTTCACCGCGCTCGGCGCGCGGCTGGCTGCGGCTATCCCGGAGGCCGAGCACGTCGTGGTGCCCGGGGCCGGGCATCAGCTGCCGCTGGAGGCTCCGGACGTGGTCGCCGCGGAACTCGAGCGCCTACTCTCCCGCTGAACATGCTCGTCGACGTCACGAACCACGCCGCTGACCGCTACCGCCAGCGCGTGCGCGGCACTATGGAAGCTCGTGCCGAGATCGCGACGCGTGTGTCGCGCGGCTACGACGCCGGCCGCGTCGAGACGGGCCCGAAAGCCGAGATCCTCGTGCGCGACCGCGAGCTGCCCGGCCTGATCTTCGTGTGCCGCGAAGACGACGGCCGCTTGGTCGTCATCACCTTGTGGGAAGACGACGACGCGTCGGCTCGCGTGCCGAAGCGCTTTACCGACGCGCTGCGGGCCGACGACCACCACGTCGCATAGCTCGCGCGCGGCGTTGGCCGGCCGCGCCGACCCGACCGGCTAGAGCAGGCCCGGGCCCGCCGGGACGGCGATCCGCCCGCTGACTGGCACCAGCTGCGCTGCGAGTTCGGCGAGTTCCGGGGCGTCGTCGAGGTTCAGCGCGTCGAGCGTCGCGAGTCCGAGGGGCCGGTCGATCTTGAGCGCCGCAGCGGCGTGGACCGCGGCGGCGATCCCGAGCGGGCCGTCGAAGGTGGACGCGAGGGCAACCTGGACGCCGGAGAGCTGCGCGAGCGCGGCCTTGACCAGCAGCGGGCCGATCCCGCCGGTGCGCGCAAGCTTGACCTCGACGACGTCGGGGCCGCGGCTGAGCACGCCGGGTTCGCGGTCGGCGGTCTCGTCGACCGTCAGCTCGACGGGGAAGCGTGCGGCGTTGACGGCGGCACGGAGGTGCGGCCAGGCGTCGCTCTCGCCGACGGGCTCCTCGACGGCGGCAACGGCCAGCGGTCTGGCAACGAGCTGCTCGATCGCGTCGACGGCCTCGCGCACCGACCAGGCGCCGTTGGCGTCGACCTTGATCCGCGCGTCTGGACCAGCGGCTTCGCGAACGGCCGACACGCGCGCGAGGTCGCCCTCAAGCCCGAGGCCCACCTTGACCTTGAACGCGGTGAACCCGGCCGCGGCAGCCTCGGCAGCAATCTGGCCGGCCTCTTCGGCGGTGACGCCACCGATCGTCTTGTGCACCGCGATCGAGTCGAGCGCGTCGCTCGCCAGCAGCGGCGCCACCGCGGAGCCGGCGCGCTGCGCCCCGCGGTCCCACATCGCCAGGTCGACGGCCGCCAGCGCCTGCTGCACCGGCGTCACGCCCGTCAGACGATCGAGGATCACGTGCCCCGGCTCGGCCTCGTTGATCTCGGCCAACTCGACGGCGAGCGCCCGCAGCGCGGCGCGGCAGGCTTCGTCGGAGATGCCGTCGTAGGCCTGGAGCGGCGCCGCCTCACCGCGGCCGACGGGTCCGTCTCCGCCATGCAGCTCGACGAGGAACAGCGTCCGGCGATCGAGGACGCCCCAGCTCGCCAGCAGCGGCGAGCGCAGTCCGACGACCTGCTCCCGGATCTCGAGCCGGAAGCCCACAGCGCGGCTAAAGGAGCAGGCCGGCCGACAGCAGCACGCAGAAGACCAGCTCGAGCTGCGCGGTGCCGGCGAGGGCGCCGTTGAGCGTGGGGCCGTCGTGGTGCTGGCGCACGGTCTTGCTGAGCTTGACCGCGAGCGGCGCCGACAGCCAGGCGAGCAGCACCCAAGCCGACTCGTGGGCGATCGCCACCGGCAACACCGCCGCATACGCGACGACGAGCGTGGCGGTGTAGAAGTCGCGGCCGCGCTCGGGGCCGAGGCGCACGGCCAGCGTCCGCTTGCCGACGCGCTCGTCGGTCTCCCGGTCGCGCACGTTGTTGACGACGAGCACGGCGGAAGCCAGCGCGCCGACGGAGATCGAGGCCAGGATCGCGACCGTCGACCACTCCTCGAGCTGCACGAACGCCGAGCCGGCCACCGCGACGACACCGAAGAACAGGAAGACGAAGATCTCGCCCATACCGGCGTAGCCGTAGGGCCGCGGCCCGCCGGTGTAGAGCACACCCGCGATGATCGAGGCGACGCCGATCACGAGCAGCTCCCAGCCGGCGACGGCGATGAGGTAGCTGCCGAACAGCGTCGCGATGCCGAATGAGATCCAGATGCCGTAGAGCACGTGCTGCGGCGGCACGAGCCCGCCGGCCGTCACGCGCACCGGGCCGAGGCGGTCCTCGGTGTCGGCGCCGCGGCGTGCGTCGGAGTAGTCGTTGGCGAGGTTGGTGCCGATCTGGATGAACAGCGCGCCCATCAGCGCGCAGAAGAAGCGCAGGAAGTCGAAGACGTCGCCCGCGAGCGCCACCGAGGTGCCGACGAGCACCGGCGCCGCGGCAGCCGGGAGCGTGCGCAAGCGCGCAGCGAGGATCCAGGTACGAACGGCAGGCGGCACGGGCGGAATGTTCTCAGCCTGAGCGGTCATGCGCGGTGCGGCTCTGCGACCTAGGCGCGGTGCGGGAAGCGCGCGAAGTCCGGCTTGCGCTTGGCCTTGTAGGCCTCCCGGCCCTCGCGGGCCTCCTCGCTGCCGTAGAACAGAAGATTGGCGTCATGGGCCAGTTGCTGGATGCCGGCCAGGCCGTCCTCCTCGGCGTTGAAGCTCGCCTTGAGCAGGCGCAGCGCGAACGGGGAGAGCTCCAGCATCCGGTGGCACCAGGCGACGGTCTCCTCCTCGAGCTGGTCGAGCGGCACGACCTGGTTCACCAGGCCCCAGTCCAGCGCCGTGCGCGCGTCGTACTGGCGGCACATGAACCAGATCTCCTTCGCGCGCTTCTGGCCGATCTGGCGGGCGAGCAGCGAGGCGCCGAAGCCGCCGTCGAAGCTGCCGACCTCCGGACCGGTCTGGCCGAAGCGGGCGTTGTCGGCGGCGATCGTGAGGTCGCAGACGATGTGCAACACGTGGCCGCCGCCGATCGCGAAGCCGGCGACCATCGCCACGACGGGCTTGGGCAGGCGCTTGATCTGCAAGTGCAGGTCGGTCACGTGGAAACGGCCGACCGACGCGCCGGCGGGCGTGCGCTCGGGGTTGTCGGGGTCCTGCAGGTAGCCGGCGTCGCCGCGGACGGACTGGTCGCCGCCGGAGCAGAAGGCCAGCGAGCCCTCGCCGGTCAGGATGATCACACCGACCGAGGTGTCTTCGCGGGCCAGCTCAAACGCCTGGCTCAGCTCGATCACGGTCTGCGGGCGGAACGCGTTGCGCTTCTCCGGACGGTCAATCGTGATCTTCGCGATCCCGTCGCCGCTCAGCTCGTAGCGGATGTCGGTGAAGTCGGCGGCAGAGGTCCAGGTGACGGCCATGGGGCGCAGGCTATCCACGGGGCCTGCTCTGGGGCGCTGCGGGCGAACACGCGCACCGGGTCGTGACCGGCCCGACGACGGAGGACGTACGGAGTCGTACGCTGGAGCGGTGCTGGCTCCTTTGGACTACGAGGCGTGGATCGACCGCGCCGCTCGCCTGCACCCGGACCGCGTCGCGGTCGACGCGAAAGGCGGGGCGCTGACGAACGCCGCGCTCGCCGCTGCGGCGCATG
>JAEZDB010000297.1 GCA_023429855.1 Actinomycetes bacterium | reverse complement strand
GACCTGCCAGGCAGCGCCCGCGGCGTGCGCGAGGAACTCGCGCGCGGCCGCGATCACGGCTTCGGCGGCGCCCGCGAGCGGGACCGTCCCGGCGACGGCGCCACCCACGAAAAGGGTGAGGTGCTCGTCGGTCGCGGCCGCGAGCGAGGTGGCCGCAACGCGCCGCAGGCCGACGTCGGCACGGCCGAGGTCGACCATCGCGGTGCCGTCGTCGACGGCCGTGAGGAACCGCCCAGAAAGGGCAGCGAGCTCAGGCGCCGCGCACAACAGCGCATCGATCTCGGTGACGAGCTCGTCGACCGGAGCCGCACCGGCGAGCCGCCCAGCGAGCGGGCTGGCGAGGATCGTCCGAGCCTGGTCGTGCGGCTCGCTCGGGAGCAGGCCTGCACCGTGCAGCGCGGCGGCCAGCGGACCGGCTTGGTCGGCGGCGAGCCCGCGGATCTGGAAGTTCCCTCGGCCGGTGAGCTCGATGCGCCCGTCGGCGGCGTCGACCGCCGCGGAGGGCGTGGCCCAGTCGGCCAGCAGCAGCGCTTGCTCGGGGGTAAGGCGGCCGCCCGGAAGGCGGACGCGCGCGATCAGCCCGTCGGCCGCCGGGTGGAGCTTGATCGCCGTCGGGCAGCGATCGGCAGTGGTCCGCTGGGCACCCACGAGGCGGCCGACTTTACCGGCTGGATCGCCCCGCCGGGCGTTGGCGCACGGCCGGTCCGCAGGGCCTCCGCGACGGAGCCCGCAGCTCAGCGGCCGGTGAAGCGGTGCACGAGCCGCGCGCGCCGCGCCGTCCCGCCACGCGCCTCGACCTCGTCGGCTGAGCCGAGGATCCGGACGATCGCCTGCGACGCGAGCCAGCGCAAGGGCTCTGGCTCCCAGGCACGGGCCCGGTGCGCAGTCCACGGCTGAGGTCCGTCGGGGTCGGGCACGCCACGCAGTTGCGCCGCCAGCGAGCGTGCCAGCACGAACGACGCGGCGACGCCGTGCCCGGCGTAGCCGCCGAGCCAGCCGATGCCGGTCTGCGGGTCGACACCGCAGCTCGCGCACCAGTCGCGCGGCACCGCGAGCGAACCCGACCAGCGGTGCTCGACCGGCACGCCTTCGGTCTGCGGCCACAGTTCGCGCAGCGTCTGCTCAAGGCGCGCGGTCGTCGCGGGATCGGCGTCGCCGTCGATCGCGAGCCCTGAGCCCAGGCGGTAAGGCGCGCCGCGGCCGCCGATCGCGATCCGGCCGTCGCGGGTGTGCTGCGCGTAGAAGAAGAGGTGTCGCGCGTCGCCGACGGCCTCCCCCGCCTGCCAGCCGATCTGGGCTTGTATCTCGCTGGGCAGCGGCGCGGTGGCGATCATCGTCGAGGCGAGCGGCAGGTACCGCCGCCCCTGGCCGGGCTGCTGGATGGTGAACGCCTCGGTCGCCAGCACCACCTTGGCCGCGCGAACGACGCCAGCGCCCTCGCAGACCACGCGGCCCGTGGCGATCTCGGTTGCCCGCGTGCGTTCGTAGAGCTGCCCGCCACGACGACGTACCGCTTCGGCGAGGCCGCGGACCAGCGCGACGGGGTGCAGGGTGCCGCAGGGCTCCACGTGCTGACCGCCGCGGACGCCGCGCGCGCCGGTCCGCTCTCGCACGTCATCGGCGTCGAGCCAGGAGATTCGGTGCGCGGGCCAGCCCCAGCGAACCAGCGCGTCGTGACGGGCGCGGAGCCGCGCCTCCTCCGCGGCCGACCGAGCCACCGTGAGCGCCCCGGCCAGCCGGACGCCGCTCCCGAGCTGCTCCAGACCGTCGATCGCCGCGACCTCTCGGACGGCGTCGAGCAAGACGCCCTGGGCGCGCCGCACCGCGTCGATGCCGAACTTGCGCTCCCACACGCGCAGATCCGCGGGCGGCGCCGCCATCAGCCAGCCGCCGTTGCGCCCCGACGCCCCGAACCCGACGCGCGAGGCCTCGAGTACCGCGACGCGGATCGCCGGGTCGGCCTCGAGCAGCTGATAGGCCGTCCACAAGCCGGAGAAGCCGCCGCCGACGATCGCGACGTCGACGTCGACATCGCCCTGCAGCGTCTGCACGGCACCGCCGCCGTCGATCGACGAGCGCGCAGGCGCGGTCGCGTGCCACAGGCCTGGGCCGTTCACCATCACGCCGAACCTAGCCTTGCCCGAACGAGCGGACGACCCCCAGAACGTGGACCTTCGGCGCCTGACCGGTGACGCCCCGTCCGATTTTGGTTTGACCACTCAACCACAGAGGGGTGCCGACCGACTAACTTGCTGAATGGCTGTTCGGCAACAGGGGAGTTCTGTCTGGCAGCGTCGACACCCGTGGATCGTCGGGCTCGTGGCGTTGCAAGCGGTCGCACTGACCGTGCTCAGCGCTACCGCTGGCATCGGCGCCCAGTGGCTGGTGGTTCCGGCGCTCACCGTCGCGGTCGCGGCCATCGCCGCCGTCCTCCCGCGCGGGTCGCGCACCGTCGTCGCCGGGCTCACCGCCGGCGCCCTGCTCGTCCAGGCCCTCTACGCGGTCGTCGCCTTCGGTGGCTCCAGCGGTGCAAGCGTCCTCCTGCTGGCCGTGCTCTGCGTGGTCGCCCTCTACGAAGTGGGCCGGGTCTTCGCCGCCACGGTCGTAGCCGCCGTCGCCTCGATCGTGGTGATCGTCGTCATCGACCCGACCCTGATCGACCTCCCCACCAACGCCAGCGACCACCTGTGGGGCGTCCTTGCCTCAAGCCTCGTGGCGATGGCCGTGAGTTGCGGAGCCCTCATGGCCCTCTGGCACGAGCACTCGCGCGTGCGGCACATCGCGGCCCAGCAGCGCCGCGCCACCGAGGCCTACCTCGAGGTCGCAGGGACGATGATGTTCGTAATGGATCGCGACGGCATCGTCACGGTCGCCAACCGCCACACCTGCCTCACCCTCGACCGGGAGCTCGACGAGATCGTCGGGCGCGAGTGGTTTGGGCTGGCCCTGCCGCCTGAATACCGCGACGAGGCGCGCCGTCTCTACGCGCTGAGCTTCGAGCACTACGCGAGCACCGGCGAGATGTACGTCCAGCCGGTCGACTACGAGAACGAGGTCGAAGCCCGCGACGGTTCACGACGGCAGGTCGTCTGGTGGGCGACGATGGTGACCGACCGCCACGGCCAACCGACCGGCATGGTCTGCTCGGGCACCGACGTGACCGACCAGCGAGCCGCTCGTGCTGCGCTCGAGCGCAGCGGCATCGAGCTCGAAGCGCTCCGACGATTGGCTCAGAAGATCGCTTCGCTCGACGACTCCCGGCAAGCGGTGGTCGACGCCACCCTCGATCTCACGGGTGCCGCCGCCGTCGCGATCTTTGAGCCCGATCGCACCGGCGAGCACCTGATCGCCACCACCGCGACGGCGGACGCGTTCGTCGGCGAGTCGATCCAGATCGGCCACGAAGCGTCGATCGCTGCTAGCGCGTTCCTCAGCGGCCAGCCGCACTTCCTGGCGGACTGCGCCGGCGCGCCCGGCGTGAACCAGCGGCTCGTGGAGACCTACGGCGTCGAGGCGCTGATGCACCAGCCGATCATCGGCGGACACGGCAGCCTCGGCGTGCTCAGCGTGCTCTGGACCGAACCGGTCAGCTCGCAGCACGACCGCCAGGTCGAGCTCGTCGGCCTGATCGCGCACGAGGCCGCGATCTCGCTGCGCCGGCGCGAGTCGCTGCTGCAGCTCGAGCGCGCCGCGCTCGTCGACCCGCTCACGGGCGTCGCCAACCGCCGCGCCTTCGATGCCGAGCTCCCGCTCGCCCTGCGCCGCGCCGGGGCCGGCAAGTACCCGCTCGGGCTCGTGGTGCTCGACCTCAACGAGTTCAAGGCCGTCAACGACTACCACGGGCACGCTGCAGGCGACGAGCTGCTGATCCGCGCCGCGTCGGCGTGGGCTGATGCGCTGCGCGCCGGCGACCTCCTCGCGCGGCTGGGCGGCGACGAGTTCGCCGTGCTGCTGCCCTCGTGCGACGAGGCGGAGATGGCGCTGATCATCGCGCGGCTCAAGCGCGCCACGCCGCACGACCCTGGCTCGAGCATGGGCGGCGCGATGTGGAACGGCGTCGAGAGCGCGTCGAGCCTGATCCGCCGCGCCGACCGCGCCCAGTACGCCGACAAGGACGCCATGCGACGCGCCGCCGAACGCCTCTCGGGCTCCGCCGCCGACGCCGGCAGCCGCGTCGCCGCACCTGGTCCGGCGCACCCTCGCCCGCGCGGTGAAGACCCCCGCGCGGTGGACGTAGACGGCGGCCAGGTGCCACCGGACGATCGGGGCGACGGCGACGGCGCCACTTGACACCACGGTCCGTCACGAGACCGTTGAGGGCCGCCAACAGATCGCCCATTGGCGGCGCCGCAGTGCGCGGCTAGCTTGGTCTGATGGCCATGGGAACAGAGCAGGACCTCACGACGGACCGGAGTCCTGCCGAGCTCAGCGCCCTCGCGCAGCGGCATCTCTGGATGCACTTCACGCGCATGGGCGCCTACGACGAGACGCACCAGGTCCCGATCATCACGCGCGGCGACGGCTGCTACGTCTGGGATGCCTCCGGCAAGAGGTACCTCGACGGGCTCTCGGCGCTGTTCTGCGTGAACGTCGGCCACGGCCGCGAGGAGCTTGGCCAGGCGATGGCCGACCAGACGAAGGAGCTCGGCTTCTACACCAACTGGTCCTACACGCACCCGCGCTCGATCGAGCTGGCCGCCAAGATCGCGTCGCTGGCCCCCGGCGACCTCAACCGCGTGTTCTTCACCAGTGGCGGCAGCGAGGCGGTGGAGTCGGCGATCAAGCTCGCCCGGCAGTACCACAAGCTCACCGGGAACCCGAACAAGACGAAGCTCATCGCGCGCGACACGGCCTACCACGGCACGTCGCTCGGCGCGCTCTCGGCGACGGGCATCCAGCCGCTCCGCACGCCGTTTGAGCCGTTTACGCCGGGCGGCTGCCACGTCCCGAACACCAACGTGTACCACCTGCCTGAGGACTCCACGCGCGATCCGCTCTGGGCGGCGAATGCGATCGAGGAGCGGATCCTCTTCGAGGGCCCCGAGACCGTCTCGATGGTGATCCTCGAACCGGTGCAGAACGCGGGCGGCTGCTTCACGCCGCCTGAGGGCTACTGGCAGCGGGTCCGCGAGATCTGCGACAGGTACGACGTGCTCCTCGTGAGCGACGAGGTCATCTGCTCGTGGGGCCGCCTGGGCGAGTGGTTCGGCGCGATCAAGTACGGCTACCAGCCCGACATGATCACCACGGCCAAGGGCATCACGAGCGCCTACGCCCCGATGGGCGCGGTCATTGCGAGCGACAAGCTGTTCGCGCCGTTCTCCGAGGGCAACGCGTCGTTTACCCACGGCATCACCTTCGGCGGGCACCCGGTCGCCGCGGCGTGCGCGCTCGCCAACATCGAGATCTTCGAGCGTGAGGACCTCAACGGCCACGTGCGCGCCCACGAGGGCGAGTTCGAGGCGATGCTGCACTCGCTGCGCGACATCCCGATCGTGGGCGACGTGCGCGGTGCCGGCTACTTCCGCGCGATCGAGCTCGTCAAGGACCAAGACACGAAGGCGTCCTTCAGCGACGCCGAGTCCGAGGACCTGCTGCGCGGCTTCCTCTCCGGCGCCCTCTACGAAGAGGGCTTGATCTGCCGCGCCGACGACCGCGGCGACCCGGTCATCCAGCTCTCCCCGCCGCTGATCGCCGGCCCGGAGGAGTTCGCGTTCATCGAGAGCGTGCTCCGCAAGGTGCTCACGCAGGCTGCCGCGCGGCTGTAGGAGGAGGCCGCGATCATGCGAGTCGGAGTCCCCACTGAGATCAAGAACCACGAGTACCGCGTGGCGATGACGCCTGCGGGCGTGCGCGAGCTGTCCGACGCCGGTCACGAAGTGCTCGTGCAGGCGGGCGCGGGCCTCGGCTCGGCGATCGCCGACGAGGACTACGTCGCCCAGGGCGCGGAGATCCTCCCGGACGCCGACGCGGTTTTCTCGGCGGCCGAGATGATCGTGAAGGTCAAGGAGCCCCAGCCGGTCGAGGTGGCGCGGCTGCGCCCCGATCACCTGCTGTTCACCTACCTGCACCTCGCGCCCGATCCCGCGCTGACGCGCGGCCTGATCGAGTCGGGCGCCACGTGCATCGCCTACGAGACGGTCGTCGACGGGAATGGTCGACTACCGCTGCTCGCACCGATGAGCGAGGTCGCGGGAAAGATCGCGACGCAGGCCGGGGCCTACATCCTCGAGAAGCCGCTCGGCGGGCGCGGCATGCTGCTTGGCGGCGTGCCGGGCGTGGCGGCCGGCAAGGTGATGGTGATCGGCGGCGGTGTCGTCGGCACCAATGCAGCGGCCGTGGCGCTGGGCATGGGCGCCGAGGTCTACATCTACGACCGCAACATCGACCGCCTCCGCGACCTCGAACACATCCTCAACGGCCAGGCGTCGACCTGCTTCGCCACGACGCTCGAGATCGAGCAGCGACTGCCGGAGGTCGACCTGGTCGTCGGCGCCGTGCTCGTGCAGGGCGCGAAGGCGCCACATGTGATCACGCGCGAGCAGCTTGGGCTGATGAAGCCCGCCGCGGTACTCGTCGACGTGTCGATCGATCAGGGCGGCTGCTTTGAGACGTCGCGCCCGACGACCCACGCCGACCCGACCTACGAGGTCGACGGCATCACGCATTACTGCGTGGCCAACATGCCGGGCGCGGTGCCGATCACGAGCACCTACGCGCTCACGAACGCGACGCTGCCCTACGTGGTGACGCTCGCCGAGCATGGGCCTGCCGGGGCCATCGCGCGGATCCCGGGGCTGCGTCCTGGCGTGAACATCGCCGGCGGCCACGTGACCCATGAGGCCGTCGCGAAGGCGACCGGCCACCCGTACGTCGATCCCGACACGGTCCTGCCGCCGCCGGGCACCGGCACGGCGACGCCCGTCGTCGTCTGAGCCGCCCGCGTCGTTCGACGCCGCAACCGCGGACCGTCGTGCCTGCCCGTCGGCGCCGCCGCGGCGAATCGGGGAGTTTCGACCCGGATTAGACCCTCCAGGACTCCTTGATTGTTGGCGAGGCTGCGATGGGACGGGCAGCCCGTCGGCGCCGCCGCGGCGAATCGGGGAGTTCTGACCCGGATTAGACCCTCCAGGACTCCTTGATTGTTGGCGGCGTGGAGTTGGCAGCGGCAGCTCACGCACCAGGCGTTGCGCCACCGGACGCCTCGGGCTCGCGCAGCGGCCGGGGAAGGAGCCGCCGGGGACGACCAAAGGTCCCGACGACGCAGCCAGCGAAGAAGATCACTCCGCCAACCGCGCAGAGGTAGACGCCGCCGGAGTACCAGTAGTCCGTCAGGATGCCGCCGAACGCCACGACGGACAACCCCGGCAGCGCCAACACCGAGCCGCGGTACAGCTCGAACGACCGCTGGAGCCCGTGGCGGCGGGAGTGCTTGGTCGCCAGCACTCGGCCGGTGAACATCGCCCAACCGAGTCCCGCCAGCGCGTACGCGGTAAAGACGACCAAGAATGGAGCTGGCGCCACCGATTCGTTCAACCAGTCGACGACCAGGAGCTGGATACCAGCCAGCAGCGCCGACGCGATCCCAATGCCGAGCAGCGTGTCCCGCTGGGTGCGCTGCGCTGCCCGCTCCTGGTCCGGCAGGGTGCTCTGCGCCTCAGTCATCGATGGCCGCCTCGGACATACGCAGCCCCGCTGCCAGGCACCCCGCCACGTTGAGGCGCTCGACGCGTCGTCGTTCGGGTTCAGCGACCGGCGGCACCGGCACAGTGTCACGCCTCGTGCTTGCGCGGCGCAGTTGCATCAGAGCGCGGCCGGTTCGCCACTGCGCTAGCGACGTTGCCGTCGGGCGCCACCGCCGGCCCCCAGGACTCGCGCAGCGGACGCGGCGTGTACCAGGCGTTGGTCTCTCGGGCCCCGACGACGAGACCCGTGAGCAGCACCGCAGCGCCGGCCGCAGCCACGTACGTCCCGCCTGGATACCAGTACCCCGCCAACAGTCCACCGAACAACACCACCGTCGCCCCGTTCATCGTGAGCAGGCACGCGCGGTAGAACGCGAACGCCGCTGGCCGCAAGGACGAGCGGCGCTGCGGCACCGAGGCGAGGACCCGACCCGTGTATATCGGCCACGTCTGGCACAGAAACCCGTAGGCGAGGAAGACGACGGAGGACGGCGCAGGCGGGACCTCCTGCACCAACCGGTCGACGACCAGCATGTGGACCCCAGCCAGCATAGCCGCCACCACGGTCCAGCCGACCATGGTGATCCGCTGGGTGTGCCGTCGCGCTCGCTCCGCGGCCGGCAGGTCGGTGGCGGGCTCAGCCACTGGCGCCGTCTCGCTGGTGAGACGGCGCGACCAGCGGCCGGCGCGGGTCTCCGCCAAGCACCGCCGCCCTGACTCGCCGCATCCAGACCACATGGTCGACAAAGCCGGGGTAGAGGTGGGGCAGCGGCCCGGTGCCGACCTCGGGCCAGCCCTCGCGCAGCGGACGCGGTGAGCACACGGGGAAGCGGCCAGACGCCCCGGCGACCAAGACGAGCATGAGCCCGACCAAACCG
The DNA here is from genome assembly GCA_023429855.1 of Actinomycetes bacterium. Taxonomy (GTDB): domain Bacteria; phylum Actinomycetota; class Thermoleophilia; order Solirubrobacterales; family Solirubrobacteraceae; genus JAGIBJ01. The sequence continues at coordinate 3,465 of JAEZDB010000297.1, read as the reverse complement.
CCGACCGCGAGCGCGTAGGAGCCTGCCGCCCAGACGGGATCCAGGACGAGCCCGAACACCGCGATGCTCGCCAAGGGCAAACCGAGGCGCGAGCTGCGGTAGCCGACGCGGCCCTTGAAGTCGAGCCGACGCGGGTCGCCGAGGTACCCGAGGCTGCGCCCCGAGCCGATGACCCACCCGCCGATCGCGAGCGCGTAGGCCAGCACCGCCAGCGGGTACAAATCAGGAGATGCGCCCACCCCGAGCAGGGCCGTCACGGCGAGGTGGAGCGCAGCCAGCAATGCGCCCGCTGCCAGGCACGCCGCCACGTTGAGGCGCTCGACGCGTCGTCGTTCGGGTTCAGTGACCGGTGGCACCGGCGACGCGTCAGCCATCGGCCGCTGCCTCCGCCTCGGCCGCCAACGCGAGCATCAGCCCGCCGTCGACCAAGCCGCTCATCAGCCCCCAGACGACCGACGGGTCGGCGCCGATGAGGGTCGTGCCCCCCGACTCGTCGTCACCGCGGACGAGCCAGAGACCGGGGCTCGGCGCGTCGACGACGTCGAGCACGGTCGGCGGATCGGCGAGATCGTCACCAGGTGCGACCGAAAGGACCCAGCGACGAGTGTCGTCGTGCAGGAGAGCCATGAGATCGGCTGCCGTTGCATCGTCGAGTGACTGGGTGATGGCGCGGCGGTCGCCCAGGTCCATGAGCCCTCCGACGAGGACCAAGGCCCCCGCCGGTAGGCGGAAGCCCGGCGTCCGGGGTCGCTTGCGCGGCCCGAGATCGACCAGTGCTGCGAGCAGCCGGGGAAACGCGTCAACATCAGCGACCGCTAGACGGCGGGTCGGTGCTGACTCGTCTGGGGCCTGGCGTTCGATCACTGCGATCAGCACGTCGGAGATCCACACGCGGGCCTCGAGGCGGGCAAACGACGCGCGCACCTGGAGTTCCGCCGAAACGACCGGCGCGCGGTGAGCTTGCACTGCCATGGAGATCACCCTCGGGGACTCCGGGATGCACGCCTCGAGCACGGTGCGCAGCTCGCGCTCTGGGGTGACCGCGGGAGCTTCCAGCAGCGCGGCATGCAGTGCTGGGGTGATCTCGACGTCAAACATCGATCTCCAGACTCTCAGCGATCTCCGGAAACGCCTCGAGGTGCCAGTGGTAGTCGAGCGTGAGCGACGTGCAGGTCAGAACGACCTGGACGTCCTGCACCACCGTGAGCCAAAGCTCCGTCGTGAGCTCGTCACCCGCTTCACCCACGTGGGTAGACAGCACCCGCACGGCGGGGTAGTCGTCGAGCAAGGTGTCGTCAACGTCGAGAAGGCGCCCGTCGCGCATCGTCGCCGCGTATTCCCGAACGATCGCGGCGCGGATCTCCAGGAGTGACTGTCCCTCTGCCGGCAACGCGATCACCTGGACGTTGGCGACGAAGTTCCCGTCGCCTTGGTCCACTGGCACGGCGGCCGCAAGTGCGTCGAGCGGAGGATCAATGTCGGCCCAGCCCGACGGCAACTCCCAGACGACCGAGCGTGCTTTTCCTCGCGGCGCCGGCACCTAGAGGCCCGGCTCGGCGGTCGCGGGCGGCTCGGCGTCCTGGATGATCTGGTCGGCGAGTTTCTCACCGATGTAGGCGCCGAGTGCGGTGCCGAGGGCAGCGCCAGCTGGCCCGCCGAGCGCGCCGAGCATGCCGCCCACGAGCGACACCGCACCCTCGATCAGCACTTTGAGACGCTCGCGGCCGTTGGGAGCGGTAATCGCTTGGTACGCAGTGATGGCCAGCGAAGCTGCCGCCGACAGTTTCGACAGTGCGCCGGCGACCGCGGCCTTGACCGATTTTGCGATGATCGACAGCTGCTTCTTGGCGGCGTCCCATGCCCGCTGGACGCCGCTCTTGAGCTTGCCCCACAGACCCTTGGGCCGCTCGCCCTTGATGCCTTGGCTCTTGATGCGCTGAATGTCCTTGACGATGGCCTGTTGCTTGTTCTTGAGGAACCTCTCAAGCGCAGCCAGCGCAACGCCCGGGTTCTCGGTGAGGTCGAGCTCCCGCAGCAGCTTGGCAAGCTCCTTGTGCCAACCCGGCCGCTGCTTCATCCCGGGACGCTGGATGAAGGGAATGGCGAGCGCGAGATCGTTGGGCCGTTGGTCGCCGTCTGCGATGCGCGTCAGCGCGGCGTGGCGCCGGAGCGTGACCCGCTGCCGCTCGGCCATCGCCTTCGCCCGGGCGGCTGCACCGCGCGCACCCTCGACCTCTGCGGCCAGCAGCGACCCCGACAACGCCGTCAAGGCGCTCGTTCCGGCATGCGGCTGCACGGTCGCGAGCTTTGCGGTCGCCTGTGCCAGCTCGGTGACCGCCTGATCGAGGACGCGAGCACCGCGGTCGAGCTGCGCGTCGTCGAGCTCGATCCGGCTCATCGCTTGCCCTTCTTCTGCGCGTCGATGGCGTCGAGGGCGAGGCTCTTGTGCGAAGCCGCCGCGCGGCGGAGGTCGTCTGCCCGGCCGCTGAGGATCTTGGCGTGACGCGCGGTGCGCCGGTTCGCGGCCCTCACCACCGGCGCTTGGCCGCCGACCTTGGCGCTACTGAACTTGGCGGCCGCCTCGTCTAGCTCGCGGGCGGCAGCCAAGGCGGCGTTGGCCGCCGCGAGCATCTTGTGGGGGTCGCCACCGAAGAGAGGGACACTGGGCACCACTGACAGTGTACTGACAGCTCGCTCGCAGACACCACGAACTTCCACTGCTGAAATGGCGAGACCGACAGGGCGCTGCGCAGAGGACGCGAGCGCGCGGAGTGCCAGCCGGCCTTGCCGCTGGACCAGCAGGGCGACGACGTTGCGTCGTGCGTGAAGGGCTTCGACACGGACTTTTGGCAGCCCTAATTGACGGTGCCTCAACTACCGGCAAAGTGACGGTGGTCACGCTTCGCCGCGCATCGCATCAAGCAACTACCGACGAACCGGCCCGCAGCGGCAGTCATCAGGGGGCGTCGCTAGAGCGCGCCTACGCCATCCCACCGTTTTGACACCAACGATCGTTCTGTCAATGCGCCATGATCCGGGGTGGCAACGCATCCGACCCGCACTCCCCCGAGGGTCGGGTGCCGAGCCGCTTTTTCGCGGCTGCTCGGAGCTAGGCCTTGCAGACCCGGTAGGTCTTGTCGGTGCGAACGGTACGACTGGCCTTCCCGCGGTAGGTGATGCGCAGCTTCACCGTGCGATTCGGCAGGCCACGCAGTTCGACGCGCACTCCGCTGCGCTTGAACCGCAGCTTCGTCGTCTTCTTGCCCCGGATCAGGCGCACCGACGTGATGCGGCGGTTGCCCGTCGCCCGGATCGACATCGTCCCGTCACCCACGCAGTTCTTCGGGACGACCTTGACCGCCACCGGTGCCGGTCGGGCGGGCGGCGGTGTCGGCTGCGGCGTGGGGGAGGGCGCGGGGCTGTTGGTCGGCGGCGTCGGGGAGGGCGCCGGCTGCGGCGTCGGGG
>JAEZDB010000288.1 GCA_023429855.1 Actinomycetes bacterium | reverse complement strand
GGGGCCCGCCCCCCCCCCCCCCCAGGCCCCTGTGAGAGGCCACGCCGCTCGGCGAACGTGCGGACAGTCCGCACCCCGCAAGTTTGTCCGTCGGGCCAACCCGAGCGGGGCGCCTTGGGCGCACCATCGGCTCCATCAGCCCCACCCAGGAGTCGTCCTGACCATGTCTCGCTCTGCCAGCCCTGGCAGTGAGACGCTGCTGCGCGAGTTCACGCTGCGCAACACGTTCTCGCTGGCCTTCGCCTTTATCTCGCCGATCATCGCCCTCTACGGGATCTTCGGCCTCGCCTTGGGCGCCTCCGGCGCGACGATGTGGTTCGCCTTCCCGGTCGTCCTTGCGGGCCAGCTTCTCGTCGCGCTCGGGTTCGCCGAGCTCTCGGGCCGCTGGCCGCTCGCCGGTGGGCTCTACCAATGGGGTCGGATCCTGCGCGGGCCGACCTACGGGTGGATCTCAGGCTGGGCCTACATCTGGACGCTGATCGCGCTTGCGATCGCGACCGCCTATGCGGCTTCTCCGTTTGCCGCAACCGCCTTCGGCATGGACGAGCCGAGCAACGGCACCCGCCTGCTGCTCGCCCTCGGGTTCCTCGCGATTGCCACCATCGCCAACGTGGTCGGCCGCAAGCCGCTCGCCATCTTCGTCGCGGTCTCGATCGCCTGCGAGCTCGTGGGCAGCGTCGTGATCGGCACGCTGCTGCTGCTCTTCCACCGCGAGAACGGCCTGGGCGACCTCACCGCCGGGTTCGGCTCGGGCGGCGCTGGCTTCAGCGGGTTCCTAGTGGCGGTCGCCCTTGTCGGCTGGGCGTTCATCGGCTTTGAGTCGGCCAGCGACGTGGCCGAGGAGGTCGAGAACCCGCGGGTCAACGTGCCCAAGGCGCTCGTCTTCTCCCTGATCCTCGTCGCGTCGATCGTGATGTATGCCGGGCTCGCACTGGTGCTCGCGATTCCAGACCTCAGCAACATCGGCCTCGACCCGATCCGCGACACGCTCGAGAACGCCTTCGGCGGGTGGATCGTGACGCCGGCGTTCCTCGTGGTCTGCACCGGATTCGCTGCCGGCCTGGTCGCGGTACAGGCCGCCGTCTCCCGCGTCGTCTTCGCGCTCTCTCGCGACAACGTGCTCCCGTTCTCGGGCCCGCTGAAGCGCCTCTCGGGCGCTGAGCACCTGCCGATCAACGCGATCATCGTGACCTCCGGAATCTCCGCCGGGCTGCTCGTAATCGCGGTCCTGCTGAAGTTCTACGACACCCTCATCGGCCTCGCGACGGTCGGGTTCTACGTCTCGTTCCTCCTGCCGCTCTCCGCGCTGCTGGTGCACCGTCTGAAGCACGGCTTCGAGGTGTCGCCCGACGGCGAACCCGTCGGGATCAACCTCGGTCGGTTCGGCACGCTCGTCAACGCCCTTGCGGTCGCCTGGCTCACCTTCGAGGTCATCAACATCGCGTGGCCGCGCGACCTCGGACTCACCTGGTACGTCGAGTGGGGCTGCATCGTGTCGATGGCCGTGATCGCCGTCGTCGGTGCGTTCACCTTGGCGTGGCTGCGGAGCCAAGGCCGCATCGCCGCCGTGCCAGGTGGCGCCGTCGACGAGCCCGCGCCCTCCACGGCGCCGATCGCCGCCGAAGTGGTCTAAGCGCCGTGCTGCGCGCAGCGTCACGCGGCGAGTGTGGCGCTGCGCGCACCCGAGTCGGCGGGCAACCCGAGGCTGGCGCGGATCGGGCCGGCAAGGGGGAGGTGGATCCAGCCTTCGGCATCGGCGTGCTCGGACGCCTCCAGCTGAAGCGCTCGCGCTCGTTCCACCCGTTTGCCTGCGTCGCTTGCAGCGCCTGCTCGCCCGCTGCGAACGGCCACGTGCTCGGCCTGCGTGGACCGTTCGATGCCGTGGCACTGCCCGATCGCCGCGGCACGGGCCACGAGCGCGCAGACGAACGCATCAAACGCGTCGTCGTTCTCCACCAGCGCCGAGCAGAAGGCCGGCGGCACCACCACGCCGGCGGCACCGTGGCCGGGCAGCTGCACCGCCTCGACGTGCCCCGCCTCCGGCTCCAGCGCATCCGGCTGGAGCGCGAGCGGTCGGACGACGCCGGTCAGGTCGCGCACCAGGGCCTCGCGCACCGTGGCGTCGGTCTTGTAGCCGCCGGCGCGGAGCCGCTCGCTGATCGGCCCGGCCCACATCCGCAGGGCCGCGGAGGGGTAGACCTCAGTCAGGCCGTCGAGCGCCCGGGCGCGGTCGAGCCGCGGCTGATCGAGCCGCCGTGCAAACCGCGAGAGCACCTCGGCGCAGAGCATGGCGGTCGAGCCGATGCGGTCGACGCTGACGCTGAGGGGCGTGATGCCGCTGACCGTCTGCACGAAGCGGTCGGTCGCACGCAGCCGCATCTCCGGCAGCTTGCGGAAGCCCTGCAGGTCGCCGGCCTCCCAGTTGCTGACCGCATCGACGAAGGCCACCGGCCAGCCGAACGGCGCGTCGATCCCGACGAGGCGATCGGGGCTGGGCTCGAAGGCGGCGAGTCGCTCCACGAGCAACGCGACGAGGCCGGCCTCATCGCGTACGATCGGCCGCTCGCCGCCCGGCTCGATCGCGACCCGTGGATCCGGCAGTGCACTGACCTGATCGAGCGCCACGACCCGGGCATCGGGCGTACCCCAGTCGATTTCGCAGAGCCAGACCTTTTTCGGGTCGGTGGAGAGGTCGATGCCGAGTGACTGCATGGCCCCAGTGTGGCGGCCCGACCTGCGCAGAAACTGCGCAGATTGCACCAATTCTGCGCAGGCGGCCAACGTGGCGCGGCTGGCCCGTACGCTGTGGTCCATGAGCGAGCAGCGTCTCCGAATCGATCGCGAATCGGGCGGCCGCGTGGCCGTGGTCGTCCTGACCCGCCCAGAGAAGCACAACGCGCTCGACCGGGCGATGTTCGACGCGATCGACGCGGCCACCATCGAGATCAGGGAGCTTGCCGAGGCGGGCGAGATCAACGCCGTCGTGCTCCGCGGCGAAGGCAAGAGCTTCTGCTCGGGCCTCGACGTGGCTGCGATCCTCGGCGGCGGAGCCGACTTTTCCACGGCCACCTCGGCGTTGCTCCAGAAGAACGACGAGGCCGACATCGCCAACCTGGTCCAGCGGGTCGGCTACGCCTGGAAAGCCGTGCCCGTGCCCGTGATCGCGGCGCTCCACGGCAACGTGCTCGGGGGCGGGCTGCAGATCGCGCTCGGTGCCGATCTACGCATCGCCACGCCCGACGCCAAGTTGTCGATCGCCGAGATCCGCTGGGGCCTGATCCCCGACATGGCCCTCACCACGGCGCTCCCGAAGCTGATCGGGATCGATCACGCCAAGGAACTGACCTTCACCGGCCGCAACATCTCCGGCGCCGATGCCGCCGCGATCGGGCTGGTCACGCGGACCGCCGAGGACCCGGCCGCCGAGGCCCTTGCGCTCGCCACGGAGATCGCCGAGAAGTCGCCCTTGGCCGTGCGCCGCGCGAAAACGCTGTTCGACCAGGTCTGGGAGGCGTCCGACGCCGAGCGCCTGGCTACCGAAGAGCGTCTCCAGCGCGAGATCCTCGACGCGGTGGCCGCCGCCAGCGCCTGAGTCCGTTGCCGAGCGGCCTCGTAAAAGGACGATTTCCAGGGTTTTTGCTTGTTAGGAGCGACCTCCGTGGCCCGATGGACAACTTGGCGGCACCCATTCTGGCCAACGGGACAAGGGGCGTAGCGCAGCCCCAGGGCATGATGCGTAGCGAGCGACTGAGAGCCCCGAATCGTCTGCCGAACAGGCGCGGTTCGGGGTCGCTCCACCTCCGAACGGTGCATCACTGGTGCGTGATGTGTGGGGCGGGTGAGTGATGGTGAGCAGGCCATCACTTACCCGCCCTGCGTTCTTCTCCGCGGCTGTCGGGACACAGCGCGGGGGAGGCGTTCGGTCGTGGCCCGACGCCGACGTAGAGGCAGCCGTCGCGGGCAACGCGCAAGCCTCTAGGCTCCGGTGGTGCTCGAACGCGCCCCCGGCATGCTCCGACGCGCTGCGCAGGCCGCGAAGTCCCGCACGGCCGGCGGCGTCGACGAAGACCCGCCCCGGCTCGACGGCCGCGTCGCGGTCGTCTGCGGCGGCACGGGCGAGGTCGGCGAAGGGATCGTCGCCGGGCTGCTGATCGCCGGCGCGCGCGTCGCCGTGCCGTCGCGCTCGGGTGAGCGCCTGGCGGTCCTTGCCGACCGCCTCGAAGCCGCCGGTGCGCCCACCGAGCGGCTCGTCCCGCTCGTGGGCGACGTGTCGGAGATGCCAGACGGCGCGCACGAGGTGGCCGAAGAACTCAGTCGATTGATCGGCCGCCCTGATCTCGTGGTCGTCGCCCTTGGCGGCTGGGTGCAGACCGACGCGCTTGCCGACCTCGAGATCGACACGTGGGACAGCATCATCGACGGTGCGCTGCGGGCCCACCAGCTCGCAGCCGCCGCCTTCGTGCCGCTCATGCGCGGTCGCAAAGGCGCGATGTACGTGCAGATCAACGGCGCCGCCGCGCGCTACCCGGTGCCGGGCGCGGGCGCCGTGTCGGTCGCCGCAGCCGGTGAGCTGATGGCGGCGCAGGTCATGGCCGTCGAAGAGGCCGGCCACGGCATCCAGGTCGAGTCGCTCATCCTGGGCCCCGTCAAGACCCGCTCCCGCGACGACGCGGCCGCCTGGATGATCTCTGCCCGCGCCGTCGGCGACCTCATCGCCCTACGCGCCGCCCGACGCGCTCGCATCGCCGAGCAGGTCGCCACCGAAGCCGAGGCGCGCGGCGCCAAGCCGAGCCGGATGCACGAAACGGCCAACCCGCACGACGACGACCTCATCGACGACGACCGCCCCGAGCCGCACGCCCACCTACACCCCGACGCGCTCACGCCGGGCGGTCCGGCCACGGTGCTCGAGCTGCTCACGGCCGCCGACCTGCGCGCTGCCGGTAATGCCGCGCCTGGGGCCGTCCGCGGCGCTCGCGGCGCCTCCGTCGGCTGGATTCTCTGGGGCCTGCAGACGGCCTCGTTGTCGAAGCAGGTCCGTCGCGGCGAGCCGCCCGCCGGGGCCTGAATCGCCTCGCTTCGGCCAAAGCTCTTCCCTCGGCGCGGGACGCGCTGACAGAATGCACGCAATGACCGTGCCTGCCAGCCTTCGCAGCCTCCTCGACGCCGTCGGCCCTTCGGGCTACGAAGGCGGCTCGGCTGGAGTCTTCGCGAAGCTCGCCGGCGACTTCGCCGACCCGGTGAACGTCGACGTCACCGGCTCGGTCCACGCCCATGTGGCGGGCACCGCCGATGCTGCTCCGCGGATCGCGATCGTCGGGCATATCGACGAGATCGGCGTCGTCGTCACGCACATCGACGACAAGGGCTTCCTGTGGTTTGCCGGCGTCGGCGGCTGGGATCCGGTGATCCTCGTCGGCCAGCGCGTTGCCCTGCAGACGAAGAACGGCGTGGTGCGCGGCGTGGTCGGCAAGAAGGCGATCCACTTGATGGAGCCAGACGAGCGCACGAAGGCACCCAAGCTCACGTCGCTCCACATCGACATCGGCGCCGCCGACGGCGACGAAGCCAAGGAGCACGTGCGCGTCGGCGACGTCGCCGTGATCGACTCGGACCCAGTCGAGCTGCTCGGCGAGCGTGTTGCTTCCCGCGCGATGGACAACCGCCTCGGCGCCTACGTCGCCCTCGAGGCCGCCCGCCGCGTTGCCGAGTCCGGCGGTGCTGCCGGCGAGGTCGTCGCGGTCGGCGCCGCGCAGGAGGAGATCACGTTCGCTGGTGCGCGCACGTCGGCCTTTGCGCTCGACCCGCAGATCGCGATCGTCGTCGACGTGACCCACGCGACCGACGCCCCCGGCGTCGAAGAGCGCGAGCTTGGCTCCCACCACCTCGGCACCGGCGCGGTGATCCAGCGCGGCTCGACCGTGCATCCGGTGATCTCCGAGCTGCTCGTCGAGACCGCCGAGGCCGAGGGCATCAAGTACACGATCGAGGTCAGCGGTCGCGGGACTTCCACTGACGCCGACGCGATCCACATCGCCCGTGCCGGCATCGCGACGGGCGTCGTGTCGATCCCGCTGCGCTACATGCACTCGCCGGTCGAGATGGTCGACCTGCGCGACCTCGAAGCGACGGTCGCCCTGATCGCGGCCTTCGCCAAACGCGTCCCCGCCGACCTGGAGCTGCGCCGGCTCCCGAGCTAGCCGGCCACGGCGTCTCGCGCGTCGCCTCGCAGCTCATACGGCACTATCCGCTTCATGACCGCCGACGCTCCACCCGGCACGCTGGTCTTGCTCGACATCGACGGCACGCTCGTGTGGCGGGCGTCGACGGAGCATGCGCTGGCGGTTGTCGACGCGATCCACGAGGTCCACGGCGACCTTGAGCTGCAGCTTGGCGCCGTCAATGCCGCCGGGATGACGGACCGCCACATCGTCCGTGCGCTGCTGCGCCATGCGGGCCTGACGGACGCGGCCATCGACGCCGACATGGAGTGGCTGCTCGGCGTGGCGGTGCGGCGATACGAGGAGCGGTGTCCGGCCGACCTGAGCTCGACGGTGTTGCCGGGCATTCCTAGCCTCCTTGAGGAGCTCTCGCTCGACCCGGGCGTGCAGACCGGGCTCGTCACGGGCAACCTGGAGCCGATCGCCCATCGCAAGCTGCATGCGGCGGGGCTGGCGCGGCCGTTGCTCCCGTGGGTCGGCGCGTACGGCTCAGACGCCGAGGACCGCAATCACCTCGTGCCGGTCGCACAGGAGCGCGCGGCGGCACTGCACGGCCTGCCGGGGCGGTGGCCGTCGGAGCGCACCGTCGTCGTCGGCGACACGCCGCGCGACATCGAGTGCGCCCGGGTCGCGGGAGCGGCCGTCGTGGCCGTAACGACCGGTGCTTACCCGCGCGAGGCGCTCACGGCCGCCGACGCGATCGCTGAGACGGCCGACGAGGTCGCCGCGGCCCTCAAAGCCCTCGCGGCCGCTTGACGGTCAAGGCCCGCGCCGCGAGCGCGGCTACCCGGCGGTGCCGGACTCGCTCTCGGCCATCGCTGACGTCACTGCGCCGATAGCCTCGGCGATCGTCTCCGGGCGCGTGATCGGAATCATGTGGCCGCCGTCGCACTCCTGAAACGACACGACGTTCGGCAGGTAGTCGCGCAGGCCCACAGCGGACCAGCTGCCGACCATGGCGTCGTCCATCGCCCGCACGATGCCGACGGGAACCTGCACCTCGTCGAGGTGGCGGTCGAGCCAGCCGAAGTCGCGGTTGAAGTCGATGCGGTTCGCGTAGAGCGAGCGCAGCGTGTCGACGCGCAGCGTCTGCGCGTAGGCGTACTCGGTGTAGGAGGCGGCCACCGGGCTCGGGGCGAAGGCCCGCGTGAACGCGTTGCGGACGACGAGCTTGGTGATGCCCCAGCCCACCGTGCGGCGAAGCACGTCGCCGATGCCGGGCAAGGTGACGAACAGCAATGCGCGCGCTTCGTTGCGCATGGCGAGCGGCATCGACCGGCCGCCGCCCATCGGGGCGCCGAGCACGATGCCGCCGACGAGCTGGGGGTGGCGACGCGCGATCGTGAGCGCGACGGTGCCGCCGTAGGAGTGGCCGACGAGCAGCGCGCGCTTGATCGACAGCGCGCGCAGCCCGTCAGCGATCACGTCGGCCTGCTCCCGCATGGTCATCGCGGCGCCACCGGTGTCGGCGAAGCCGGGCCGGTCGATCGCGATGCGGTGCCGGTCGCCGAGCAGGGGCTGGACGGCATCCCAGTCGCGGATCGAGCCAGGTAGCCCGTGGATGAACACCACCGGCGGGTCGGCGCCGGGATGCTCGGTCACGTGCAGGTGGTGATGCTCGCCCACGGAGATCGTGCCGCCGGGCGGTGGCAACGTGGGCAGCGGTTTCCAGACCTGGTAGCCCCAGATCGTCAGACCGACCACCACGACGACCACAAGAGCAAGGAGGACGGTCAGCAGCATCGAGCGCCGACCGTACCGTCCTGCGGCACCACTCGTCTACCCAGTGGGCGTGGTCATGCCCTGCTCAAACGGTTTCGCCCGTGCTGCGGGCGCGGTGCACTACTTCTTGCACTTCGCCTTGTAGGCGGCGGGGCTGCTCGTCTTCTCCGTGGTGCGGTTCGCGTCGGTGTAGACGATGCTCATGCTGAAGTTCAGCGCGCCCTTGCAGGTGGCGAGTCCGGCCATCGGGAGCTTGACCGCCTTCCTCTCGCCGGGGACCTTGGTCTTCCGCGTCTGCGGCGTGACGACGGCCTCCATCGAGCGGACCACCGGGTAGACGCCGTTGATCGGCTGGGCGAGGTTCTGCGGGACGGGGATGTAGATCTGCAGCCCGTAGCCTGCGACGCCCGAGCTGCGCAGCTCTCCGACGACGGGCTCGTCGATCGGGGCCGGCGACGTCGCGTGGACCATCGCGAGGATCGTGAAGCCGGTGCCGAAGTACAGCTCGCCCGTCACGTCGATCAGCGCGGGGAAGTCCGGCCCGGCGTCGACCTTCATCTTGACCGTGCCCAGCGCCGTGTCCTTCGGGCAGGTCTTGTCGACCTGGAACTTCGGTACCGAGCACTGCGCGAAGCCCGTCGTGTTGAACAGCAGCTGCTCGGGCATGTTGACCTTGATGGCCCCCAGCTGCGTGTTGCCGCCGACGTCGTAGGGCACGTCGGGCGTCGTCGCCTTGAGCGTGAACGTGGTCGGTGCACCGACCGGCAGCGAGCCGCCCTTGTTGGGGCTGAGCCCCACGGTGAGGGCGTCGGCAGCGGCCGCCGGCTGGGCCGCCAGGGCGGAACCGGCGAGCAAGAAGGAGCCGAGCAGGGCGGCGCGGGACAGAATGCGCATTGAGAGTCTCCGTTGAGCGAGGGTGAAGTCGGACCGGCCTCACCCGAAACCAAATCGGGCCGGCCCGCCAAGCGGCGGCGCCGACCCGTCTGGATTCTCTCAGTATCAGGCGGCGTTCACCACCCGATGTCCGGCGAAACGTGACCTGTCACTCCGCCGGGCTCGTGCGCCGCTCAGGCGCGTCGAGCTACTTCTTGCACTTCGCCTTGGTGGCAGCGCCGTCGGTGAGCTTGTCGATCAGACCGCCTGCGTCGGTGTAGACGACGCTGACGTTGAAGTTCAGCGCGCCCTTGCACGGGCCGAGGCCGGCCAGCGGGATCTTGGTCTTGCCCTTCGTCTTGGGGATCTTGACCGAGCGCGTCGGGGGCTTCACGGTCGCCGTCACCGAACGGACGATCGGGTACACGCCGCTGATCGGCTGCGCGATGTCGGCCGGGACCGGGATGTACATCTGGAGGCCGTAACCGGTGGCGCCGGAGCTGCGGAGCTCGCCGACGACCGGCTGGTCGATGACGGCCGGCGAGTCGGACTGCACGCGCGCGAGCACGGTGAAGCCGGAGCCGAAGTACAGGTCGGTGCGGGCCTGCACCTTGCCGATGTCGGGGCCGCCGTCGGCCTCGACGACCGCGCTACCGAGCTTGGTGGCGCTCGGGCAGACCTTCGTCGCCAGGAACGTCGAGATCGGGCACTGCTTGAAGCCGAGCGAGTTGAACAGCAGCTGCTCGGGCAGGTTGGCCTTGATGGCCTTGATGCGCGTGTTGCCGCTGGCGTCGTAGAGCACGTCGGGCGTGTTGACGGTGAGCTTGAAGGTGGTCGGCGCAGCGACCACCGGAGTTCCACCCTTGTTGGGGGTGAGCTTGGCGACCGCCGAGTTGGCAGCCATCGCGCTCGGGGCGGCGAGCGTGGCCGCCGCCGTGCCGAGCACGAGAAGACGGGACAGGTTGCGCATGGAGTGAGCTCCGTTCATGGCGTGTGTGCGAAGGCCGGGGCGCCCCGCGGGGATTGGGGGCACCCGCCTGTGACCTTCGACACGTTACAGGCCCGTAAGTTGCGGTGTGCAGCCGAAGTTGGCACGCGGGTACTGGTCAGAACCCGGAAATCGCGTTACCGCTGGAAACCCCCACTTTCCAAGTTTCGCAAAACTGAGCGTGGTCTCAGCTGGGCAGGCTCCACAGCGCGTCGGTGCCGAGCTTTTCCTCGACAGCACCGGCCCGCTGCAGCGCCTCGCGGGCCCCGGCCTTGTCGGTTTCGAGCACTGCGGCGACCTCCGCCGTCGCGAGCGGAGTACCGGCCCAGTCGAGCACGGCAAGCGGGTCTTCGGCGGCGTCTGCACGCTCGAGGTTGGGTTCGAGATTGGCGAACACGGCGTCGTAGGCGGTGGCCGGCACGAAGCCGGCGATCGCGGCGACCTTGTCTCCGGCGCTCAGCTCGAGCGACGGGCAGGTGTAACGCCAACCGCCGTCCCACTTGGCCAGCTTGTGCTTGAGGTGCAGCGCCTCCGGCAGCGGGTGCCGCGCAGCGCGGAGGTCTTCGGCGAGCGCCGCGTCGGTCTTCGGCGAACCGGCCCAGTGGTCGAGCTCCTCGCTGGCGATCCCGGCGGCGTGCGACGCGTTGCGCAGCGTATGGAGCTCGTCGAGCAGGTGGCCGCGGGCGATGCTCTCCAGGCGCAGCTGGCGCAGCAGCGCGTCGGCCACGGCGGCACCGGCGTGCTCGCGCGCGGCGACGACCTCGCGGCACGCAGGGATCGACGCGGGCACTGCAGCGCGCAGCGACAGGTCGAACGGCATCCCGACCTCGGCTTCCAGGTTCCTGTAGCCCTGCTGGATGAGTTCGGGTGTGAGCCCCTTGGCGGCGTACTCCTCCCGGCTCGCGGCCAACCCGACCATGCGGGTCGTCCACTCCAGCTGCGCGCCGTAGCGCCACTTCAGCCGCCAGATCTGCGGCTCGGCGCTGTAGGCGAACGGGCAGCCCGGATCGGTGAAGTGCGTGACGCGAACGGTGGACATCTCGCGCTCCACACTAGGCCCAATTGCCCGCGGACTAGGTGGTTTCTTCGCCGTGCAGGGTCACGACCAGCGACCGCGCGCCGCCGTGGTCGCGGTGCTCGGCGAGCTGAAGGCCCTGCCAGGTGCCGAGGGCGAGCTGGCCGGCGTGGACCGGCACCGTCAAAGAAGGCCCCAGCAGCGAGGACTTCACGTGCGCGGGCATGTCGTCTGGGCCCTCCAGCGTGTGCGTGTCGGTCGGCAGTCCCTCGGGTGCGAGACGGTTCAGGGCGCTCTCCAAGTCGACTCGTACATCCGGCGAGGCCGACTCGTTGATCGTGAGCGACGCGCTCGTGTGCAGCAGGTGCAGGTGCAGCAAACCGATGCCGATCCGGGCGATCTCGGGGACCCCGGCGAGCACGTCGCGCGTGATCAGGTGGACGCCGCGCGGCCGCGGCGCAAGCTGGAGTTGACGTTGGACCCACATGGCCCGCCACGCTACCCGCCGCGCGCGATGCACTGGTACCCACGAGTACGCAGGACGTCCGAACGGACCGCGGGATAGGGTCCGGCGCATGGGAAAACTGACTGGTGAGTCTTCCACGGAGATCGACGCCCCGATCGACGCCGTCTGGGCTGAGGTTGAAGACGTCCTCGCCGCCCCGGAATGGCAGGGCGGGATGAAGCGCATGACCGCGCTGGAGTCCGACGCCGACGGCCGTGCCACCCTCGTCGAGGTGACCGCCGACGGCAAGGTCAAGGACCTGGTCTCGACCCAGCGGTTCTCCTACGCCGGTCCCACGCAGCTGACGTGGGAGCAGACGAAGGGCGAGATGAAGTCCGTCACCGGTTCGTGGCAGCTGGAGTCGATCGACGACCGCCGGACGAAGGCGACCTTCGCGCTGGAGGTCGACCTCGGCCGCAAGCTCGGGCTCGTGATCCGTGGACCGGTCGAGATGGCGCTGCGCGCGATGCTGGTGAACCCGCGCGCTGGCGAGCTGAAGAAGCGCGTGGAGGGCTAGCGCTTCTTCTTCGCCTTCTTCGTCTTCTTCGTGGCCTTGCTCGTCGCGGCGCGGGACTTGCCTTCCACGCCGAGCTTCGTCACGGCGCTCACGCGGATCGTGACCTTGTCGTCGGCCGTGACCGCGGGGACGGAGACCTTCGTCTTCGGCGAATCGACGGTGAGGATCTGCTCGCGGCCGTCGGTCGCGACGATCTTCACGCGGTAGCGGTCGGCGCTGCTCACTTTGCTCCACTTCACGGCGACCGCGGTCTTGGAGCGCTTCAGCGTGACCGAGCGAGGCGCGGGCAGCTTCTGCGGCCCGGGCGCCGTGTAGGTCGTGATCGGCACGACGCCGACCTGGCGGTCGCCCGCGACGACGACGGCTTCGATCGTCCGCTTGCCGGCTGGGCCGTCGGTCGGGGTGAACCGCAGTGTGGAGGTGCCGCTCCTCTTGACCTTGCCGAGCTCTCGTGCGCCGCCGCCCGCGAGCACCTCGCGCACGATCAGCGTCTGGTCGCCGAGGTTGCCGGCCTTGACCCGCAAGGTGCGGGCGCGGCCGCCGGCCTTGCCGACCGAGCCGGAGAGCTTGGGCGTCGGCAGCGCCTCGGCGGTGGTCACCGAGGTGACGGTCGAGCCGGCTGCCGGCGTTAGCGTCCAGCTGCCAGCCGGCTGCTTGACCTGCAGCTCGACCTCGTCGGGGCCGACGGGCAGCGCGGCGACGTCGCCGCCGAAGGACGGCTCGCTCGTGCCCGCTGCGACGGTGAGCGTGCGGCCGTTCGGACCGGCGAACGTGAAGCCTGGCCGCGCGCCTGCGCCCTTTACGCGGACGCCGCGCTGCGGGCCGCCTGGGAGGACGAGGGTCTGGGCGCCGCCAGCCTGCAGCAGCGCGGCCTCGCCGTCGGCGGCGAGGCGTCTTGCCCGCGCACCTGAGCCCGTGAGCGACGCGGGCTTGTACTCGTCGTACTTGCAGTCGCCGAGCTGGCCGCTGCCCTTCCACTTGCGGTCGTAGCCGAGGCCGATGCTCACGCTCGCGCCGCTGATCTTCTCTTTGCCTTCGAGCGAGCCGCACACCGCGAATCCGATCGACGAGAGGATCGCCGACACGTGGGCGCAGCCCTCGAGGTTGAGCAGGCTCACGCAGGCCGAGCCCTTGCCGCCCGCGTAGAACTCGGCGTTGGAGAGGTTGATGCCGCCCTCGATGAGGACGTTGATGTCGACGATCTCAAAGTCGATGTTGGCCGAACCGCCGAAGGTGAGCGGACCCGCCGTGCTCAGGCTGAGCTGACCGGTTGCCACCGGGATGTCGAGGATCGCGATCTTGCCCTTGGCGGCGATGACCGCGTAGTCGCCCTTCTTCGGGATGAACAGCGACGCGCCGCCGCCACCAGATGGCAGGGCGTTGATCGACACCGGCTTGAGTCCGGCAATCTCCTTGCCGGCGACGATCTCGACGCCGCCCTTGAGCGTGAACCCCTTGTCGTCGCTCACCGCGGCAAGCCCGACGCGGTTGAGCACGACTGGCGGAGCTGCCCACAGCGGCAGCGGGAACGGCGGCGCGGGGGCGCCGATCTCGAACTCCGCGTGCTTGAACGTGCCCCCGGCGAAGCCGAACGCGGCCGAGACGGCCTTGTCGGCCGATGGCGGCAGGTAGAGGTCGGCCTTCCCCTCGAAGCCGTCGTTGGCGCCCGTGTAGAGCAGGTCCAGGTTGCGGATCTCCACCGGACCGATCGGGATCGTCGTCGCTGTGATGTGCACGCCATCGACGATCAGGCCCGTCGACATCGTCGTGCGCAGCGTGGTCTGCCCGCGGATCGCGTCGAGCGGGTACGGCAGATCGACGTTGACGGTGACCGCCGCTCCGACCGCGTCGAACTTCACGTCAGCGGTGCCGGAGATGCCGAGCCCGAAGAGCTTCACGCCGAAGGCGGAGAGCCCCGGGACCTGGTTGATCTGGGTCACGTTCCAGATCAGGCTGCCTTCGCGCAGCACGATCGAGCCGACCTTCGTGGAGTAGCTGCCCTTCGCCTCGACGGTGTGCGCCTTGGTGTCGACGGTAAAGGTGCCGCTCGCGGGCGCCGTGAAGTCGACGCCGTTCACGCGCACCGAGCCGGTCGTGCGGAACTTGCCCTTGCCGAGGTCCTTGAAGCAGTCGGCGGTGCGCACCTGCGCCTTGATGCCCTTGGCGACCTCGATCTGCGCCGGGCACGCCAGCGGCGGCTCGACCGGCGGCGTGCCGGGCGGCTGCGGCCCCGGTGC
>JAEZDB010000060.1 GCA_023429855.1 Actinomycetes bacterium | reverse complement strand
TACGTGGCCACCGGCTCGGGTTCGCTGCACGCGTCGACGGTCGTCAAGGTCGGCTTCCGCTCGGGCCTGTCGCGGGACGAGGCGATCACGCTCGCGGCCCGCTCGCTGTGGGAGGCCGCCGACGCCGATTCGGCCACCGGCGGGCCCGACGCGCTGCGCGGGATCTACCCGATCGTGGCGACGGTGACCGCCGAGGGTTGGCAGCGTGTCCAGGACGACGAGCTGGCGGCCGTGTTCCAGACGATCGCCGAGGATGCCCGCTCGCGAGGTGGTGTCTGATGTCGATGCCGTTCTACGTCGCCCCCGAGCAGGTCATGAAGGACCGCGCCGACTACGCCCGCAAGGGTGTCGCGCGGGGTCGTGGGCTCGTGGCGATCAGGTTCGCCGACGGGATCGTGATCGTCGCCGAGAACCCGTCCGAGACGCTGCGCAAGGTCTCCGAGATCTACGACCGGATCGCGTTCGCCGGCGTCGGCCGCTACAACGAGTACGACCAGCTGCGCGTGGCCGGTATCCGTGCCGCCGACCTGAAGGGGTTCCAGTACTCGCGCGACGACGTCGATGCGCGCACGCTGGCGAACCAGTACGCGCAGATCCTCGGCAACATCTTCACCCACGAGATGAAGCCGATGGAGGTCGAGATCCTCGTCGCCGAGGTCGGCGTGACCGGTGACGGCGACCAGATGTTCCACATCACGTTCGACGGCACCGTGATCGACCAGCGCGACACAGCGGTGCTCGGCGGCGACACCGAACCAGTGGCCACGCGGCTGCGCGACGGCTGGTCCGAAGGCCTCGATCTTGCCGCCGCGGTGCGCCTCGGCGCGACCGCCCTCGCCGGCGACCGCACCCTGCCGCCCACCGAATTGGAAGTCGCCCAACTGGCCCGCGGCAACGGCCGCCGCTGCTTCCGCCGCCTCGACGACCCCACCGTCGCGGCGATCCTCGGCTGATCCCGGCGGTTGTCACCCCAGATTGCGGTTTTCGCAATCCTGCGTGACAACCACGGCCCGCAGCGCCGCCAACAGCGTCTCGACGACGTACTGCGAGTGCTCGAACACGTCGTCGCGTGTGAAGAAGTAGATCGTTCGGCCCTGCAACTGCAGCGCGTTCCGTCGGTGCTCTTGGCGCTTGCGTTCGTCGAGGCTGAGGTATCCCCGGCGGCCGCCGACCTCGACGACGATCGGAAACGTGGCGAACTCGAAGTCGACGCGCGCCACGCCGAGGCCGTCGAGTACGTGCCGTCGCTGCAGTAGCGGGCGCGGCAGCCCCGCTTCGGCCACCACGCGCAGAAAGCGGCGTTCGAGTCCGCTCTCCACCGCGCCGTCGCTCAGCAGGCGGTCGAGCGCGCTCACGCCGGCACGGCCCGGACGCCCGAGTGCGACGAGCCGACGGCGGACCACCTCTGGAGCGGTGACACGCCGGCGGGTCGCTGATGCGAGCGCATCCCCGGCCTCGGCAGGCGTCGCGTGAGCAAGCAGTTCCACGATGGTCCGCGTGGCCGAGGTGCAGCGCAGCGTGTCGATGGTTGCCTGGTCGAGCCGGCGCAACGGCGCTGACGTCGAGTAGACGGTCCCGGCAGTCTTTCGGTTGCGCTGCTCCCGCGGGACCAGGAACTCCAACGGGCCTTCACCGAAACCGTCGAGGCCGTGCAGGTGGGCTGCGGCGCGGCCGCTGACGAGCGCATCCGGGCCGAGGTCGAGCAAACCGGCCATCAACCGGCCGCGATACGTCAACGTCACGCCGCGCGCGTGCAGGGCCGAGGTACCGCACGCGATCATTCCGCCGGCCGCGATCCGGCGTGATAGCGCCGACGCCGTCAGGCCGGCCGCCCGCGCCTGCTCGCGCGAGAACACCTGGTGCTGGCGCGCCGCCAGCTGCGCGAGCGCTACGTCGACCGTGGACACTCCGTCGAGTCTCGGCTGCGGTGACGCGGCTCGCGCGCCGTGGGGGACTGGTCCCCGGGCGGCGGCCCTGGCAGGCTGTGCCTGTGACGGCGCGGTACGCGGCACGATGGGAAGTCGGCGAGGTCGGCGGCGCCGTGGTCGCGGTCGACGTGATCCGGGCGTTCACGACCGCGGCGTATGCGTTCGGTGCCGGTGCCCAGGAGATCTACCTCGTGGACAGCGTCGACGCCGCGCTGCGGTTCAAGGCGGAGCGGCCCGGATCGCTGGCGATGGGTGAGGACCGCGGCCGCCGCCCGGACGGGTTCGACCTGTCGAACTCGCCGGTCGCCGCGGCCGCCGCCGACGTCGCCGGCCGGACGATCGTGCAGCGCACCAGCGCCGGCACCCGGGGGATGATCGCCGCCGGTTCGGCCGAGCGCCTCTGGGCGGGGAGCCTCGTCGTCGCCTCGGCGACCGCCGCGGCCGTGTCGGCGAGCGGTCTCGGCCCGCCGACGTACGTCATCACCGGCCGGTTCGAGGACCAGCCCGATGGCGGCGCCGACGACCTGCTCGTGGCGCAACTGATCGAGCGCGCCCGGGTCGGTGAGCCACTCGACGCGGTGGCGACGGCTGCCGCGGTGGCGATCTCGGAGGAGGCCCGCCGCACGTTGCTGCTCGGCGCCGGCGACGTGCATCCCGAGGACATCGCCTACGCGACCAGCATCGACGCGTTCGCGTTCGCGATGGAGGCCGAGCGCCGCGGCAGTGCGCTGATTCTGACGCCGCGCGAGATCTAGTCAGCGGGGCAGCAGACTTCGAGTTCCATGCCGTCGGGGTCGCGGAAGAAGAGTGACCACTCGTCGCCGAGGCGTTGGATCTCGCCGACCTCCTGGGCGCCGGCGTCGCGCAGGCGCTGCCCGACCTGTTCGAGCACGGCATGCGACGGCACGGCCAGGGCGAAATGGTCGATCGCCCCACGGCCGCCTTGGCGGCGGCGCTCGCCGACGATCTCGTCGGCGGCGACCTCGAACACGTTCAGCGCGGCCCCGCCACCGAGGTCGAGGATCTTCATCCACGGGTGGTCCTCGCTCTTCGGCAGCTCGAAGGTCACGACGGCGTCGAACGCCCGCTCGTAGAAGCCGACGGTGAGGTCCATGTCGCTGGTGAGGGTGGCGACGTGGTTGAAGCCGGTGGTCACGGGCATGCCCGGAACGGTACGCCCGAGACCGGCGACGGTCACGGCT
>JAEZDB010000045.1 GCA_023429855.1 Actinomycetes bacterium | reverse complement strand
CCCCCCCCCCCCCCCCCCCCCCCCAACCCCCGCCCGGCCCACCCCCCCCGGGCCGGCTCCCGCCGGCCTCAACGCCACCTCGCTGCTGCGCGCAGAGAACTTCCGCCCCGCGCTCGCCGACGTAAAGCAGCTGGCCGGCGGTGGCAAGATCACCCACCTGCGCCTCGACGCGACCCGCCTGAACGTGCAGGTCGCCACGGCCGGCGGGGACCTGATCATCCTCACCGCCCAGGCGGGGCTGCCCGCCGAGGTCACGACCCGCGTCAAGGGCGGCGCCTCAACCCGCGACGGCGTGCGCTTCAGCCAGATCAACCCGGCAGCCCCGGAGCGCCTTGTGCGCGCCGCCGGCGCCACGGGCTCCGGCTCCAAGGCCGTCAACTACCTCGTGATCCAGCCGGCGCTGGCGCCGTGGGCGCTGCACACGATGGGCGGCACCCGCGTCGCGGCCGACGCCAGCGGCAACCCAACCTGACCCGAGCGCGCCGGTCAGCGGGCGGGATCGCGTTTGAACGGGCGGGCGTGGGCTACTTCAAACGCGATCCCGCTCGTCGCCGGCGAAGTCGACGCGGTTTTTCGCGGTTCGTTTCGCCGGCGCCGTCAGCAGCGCGGCGCCTTTTTCGCGACGCGCGCCAGAGCGATGTCGCCGACGAACGGCACCGCCCCGACCTGGCAGGCGATGCGCACCGCGCGCTTGGCCTGGGCCGACGTGGGGGAGCCGAAGTAGTCGGTCGTGGTGACGAGGAGGCCGGCGCCGCGCAGCCGCGCGATCGTGCTGCGCGCCAGGCGTCGGCCGGCGGTGTCGGTCGGCACGTACCTCTTCTTGGCGAAGTCGTAGGTGCCGGTCGGGTCCTCGCGGTTCCAGGCGTCGAGCAGCGGCACGAACGGGTCGATCACCGTGTCGGCGTTCTGTGCCATGAGCACGCCGCCCTTGCCGTGGACGCGCGCCGCGAGCCGCGTCACCAGGTCGAGCATGCCGGGCTGCTGCGGCGCGTGGTCCTCGATCATGTCGAGGTTGTCGAGGAACAGGCCGTCGAAGCCCTTCGCCAGCAGCTGTGGGGCGATCTCGTCGGCGAGGGCGTCGCGCGCCTCGGGTTTGCTCACGTCGGCGTAGCGCTCGCCCGGCCAGCCGTCGAGCTCGTCGAGGCGGTAGTCCTTGAGGAGCGGGAACCACGACCGCCACGACTCGACCGAGCCCACGCTGAGGTACCCGAGGACGAGCGCGCCGCGCGACCCGATCCGCTTGACCTCCGACTTGAGGGTCAGCTCGCCGTCGACCACCACCAGGTCGCGCCGGGCAAGCCGCTGCTCGTTCCTGGTCGACAGGTCGACGCCGAGCGCCGGCATGAACGTCTTGGACTGGTGGAGCTTCTGCTGCGTCGCCGACCGCTCAGGGGCCGGCGTCTGAGCGGCGGCTGGTCGGGCGACCGCGCACGCGGCAGCGACGCAGGCCAGCACCGTGGGGACAACACGGAGGAACATCGCCAGCCACGGTAGCCCTCGCGGCGTGGTTCCGCGAGGGTCCTGGCCGACCGGCGCGCGGTTCTAGTTTGCGGCGGGCGTCGTCGGCGCGACCGCGTTCGGTACCGGCAGCGTCGTACGCACGTAGACCGACTCGCCGCCGCCGCTGGAAGCCGGCGACACCCAGAAGCCCGCGACGCCGGCGTCGGCCGCCGCAAAGCGCGGCACGCGACCGCCGAAGAGGACCGAGCCGATGCCGCCCGGCAGCTGCTTGCCCGCGGCGTCGACGCTGAGGCGCTCGTACTTGGTGCCCGCGGCGTTGACCCAGCCGAAGTCGACGGCGTTGTTCGTGTCGCTCGCGTCCATCGGCGTCGGCGTGGCGACGGCCACCGCCGCGCTATCGGCGCGCAGCGTCGGCGTGCTCTCGCCGTTCACGGCGCCCGGCAGCGTCGTGACCGTCCGGGTCGTGCCCTTGAGATCGACGAGGTAGGCCGTGCGGTTGCCGCTCGTGGTGCGCGTGACGAGCAGCCGACGCAGGTCCCAGCTCCAGTCGGCCAGCACCGGCGAGCCGCCCGTGGGCAGGCCCTTGGTCGCCAGGTCGACGGTCACGGTCGCGCCGGTCTTCTTGTCGTACTGCCTGAACTCGGTCTTCGAGGCCGTCCACGCGAGGTAGCCCGTGTAGCGGCCGTCGCCGCTGACCTGCGGGCGGCTGAGGGTCGTGGTCGTCGTCGCGGCGGTGCCGATGGTGGTCGGCGTTCCGACGAACGGGTCGCCGATCTCGACGGTGTCCTTGCCGAGGAGCCCGCCGTCGGCGGCGTAGGCGTAGGTCTTGCCGTCGCTCGAGATCGTCGGCTGGCCGGTCGTCTTGGTGCTCAGCGGCGTGGCCGCCGGCGCGCCCTTCGTGAAGGCGTACGGCTTGGCGAAGATCCCGAGGCCGCTGAGGAAGACGACGCGCTTGCCGTCGACGCTTAGCGCGTTGGCCCCGTCGAACGGCAGCGTGACCGACTGGGGCACCTCGACCGCCTGCTGGCGGAGCGTGTCGAGCAGGAAGAGCTTGCCGGTGCCTCCGACGACCGAGCCGACCGCGATCGCCGCACCGGTGCCGCCGGAGTTCACGCCGAGGCCGCCGACCTGGGTGCCGGGCGCGCCGACCGGCAACTCGACCGTGAAGCCCTTGGCCACGATCGGCGTCGTGGGGCTGACGCCCTGCTTCGTCCACAGCAGCTTCCACTGGGCGGACCACTGCGCGTTGACGCGCTTGGTCATCTCCTGCCACTGCTTGGTCCACTGCTTCTGCCATGCCTGGATCTGCTTGGTAAACGGATCGGCAGCGGCGGCCGGCTGAGCGGCAGCGCCCGAGATCAGCAGCGCGGCGACCAGCAGCGGAGGAGTGAGCTGGCGGCGGAACATGGAGATCTCTCCCGAGGGACTTGGGTGCGGCGGGTGACCGGACCACACAAACTTGAGCGCGCACGGGCGATTTCGTCGCGCCACACGTGCGCCCGGATCATGTCGTGTCTGGCGCGTGTGCACTGCGCTAGCGGTCACACAGCCGCGGGTGGTACCCGTGGGTCCGAGTCGGTGATTCAGGGCGTCAGCAGGCCTCTTTCGTGCATCCACCGCTCAGTTTGTGTGCTGTGGTGGCGCGACGCCGCTCAAGGTTGTAACCCGGTCGGCCGACGACCCCGGCCGAGCAAGGTCCCTCCACCGTGCTCGCCTTCTCAATGCCTCGCCGCCCGCCCCGCATCTTCCCCCTCGGCCCCGCCGCCCTTGCCGCTGGACTGCTGCTCGCCGCGCCGGCCGCCCAGGCCATCACGCTGCCGACCTACTCGCCGACGGGCAAGGAGTGCCGCCTCGTGAGCACGCTCGGACTGTCGATCGAGGGTGCGGCCCTCGTCGACCCGCTCGGCTACGTGTACGACACCGGCCCGCTCGACTCGGGCTACGCGACCCTCGACGAGGGCTCCACGCAGCTGCTCTCGACCGGCGTGCTCGCCGACGACGCCTGGGACCGCTTCGGGGCGCTCTCGGTCGGGTCGCGCGCCGGCGCCACCGCCTACGCCGACGCGGACGCCGATCCCCTCGGCTGCACCAGCGAGGCAGCCGGCCGCCAGGTCGCCTTCAAGACCGTCGCCATCGGCGGGCTCGACGTGCGCCGCCGCTTCTTCGTCTCCAGCTCCCAGGGCTCGGGCGTACGGATCCTCGACTCGGTGACGAACTCGACCGCTGCGCCGATCACGACGGGCGTCTACGTCGGCGACCTGCGCGACGACAACGGCGGCTCCCTCGGCTCGGACTCGACCACCAGGCTCACGGCGACCTCGTCCGGCGACACGACGCTCTCGACGGCCGACCGCTGGGTCACAACGGGCGACGGCCGCAACATCGGCCCGGACCCCGCGATCGCCCACGTGTGGGGCGGCACCGGCGCGGAGGAGTCGATCGACTTCGTCCGCAGCGGTGCGCAGGCCGGCGGCGCGACCGCCGTCGACAGCTCAGCCGCCCTCGACGCCGACCAGCTCGGCTGGGGCTGGGAGGGCGTGACCGTCGCCCCCGGCGAGACCCGCTCGTTCCTCTCCTGGGAGACGATGCGCTCCACCCTCGACGGCCGCGCAATTTCGCAGACCGCCGCCGCCAGCGCCGCAGCCGCCGACCAGTCGTCGGCCCCGCTGAGCCGGGTCTACCAAGGCCTCACGCAAGCCCAGATTGGCAGCGTTCGCAACTGGGCCAAACCGCCTGTCGACGCGACGATCACGCCCGTTACCGGTGCCTCAGCTGCGACCACGACCACGCTGTCGGCCACGGGCGTCGACTTCGGATCGTCGACGGTTCAGGCCTGCACCGGCGGCACGCTCCACTGGGACTTCGGCGACGGCGCGACGGCCACGGGCGCCACGGTGTCGCATCGCTTCGCGGCCGGCACCGCCACGGTCGCCCTTACCGTCACTGGCACCTGCGGCGACGTCGCCGTGCGCCAGCTCTCCTTCCAGGTCGAGGCCGCGCCGGAGCAGCCCGCGCCGGTCGCCCCGACCACACCGCCCGCACCCGAGGTGCCCGCCCCGGGTGGCCAGGACGGAGGCAGCTCGCAGCCCAAGGCGCCTGCCCCGACGGCGCCCGCGC
>JAEZDB010000032.1 GCA_023429855.1 Actinomycetes bacterium | reverse complement strand
CGTTGGTGACGCACTCGTCGCCGGCGGCACCGGCACCCTCGACGACCAGTCGGCCAGCTTCGCCGGCAAGGTCGAGTACGACGGCGACAAGATCTCCGCCCGCGCCCAGATCGACGGCGTCGTGTTCTACGGCGACAACCTCACCGGCCGCACCATCGAGAACCGCGACGGCATCCAGGTCCAGGCCACCAAGGGCGACTACCTCGTGAAGTCGGCCTTGGGCAGCATCGCGACCCAGGGCCTGCTGCTCACGGGCAGCCTGCAGATCGGCGACGTCGCCGGCGAGCAGTGGGGCAAGGCCGGCGGCAGCGTCGACCTCGCCTACGCCAAGGCCGGCCAGCCCGACACGACGATCAAGGGCGCCGCCGACATCGCCTGGACCGGCAAGACCGTCACCGCCGTGAACTTCGCCGGCTCGATCACCTCGGGCACAACCGAAGTCGCCAGCGCCGCCGGCACGATCGACGGCAAGAAGATCACCTTCTCCGGGCAGGTCACCTCGCCGACCGTCAGCGGCAACGCCTCCGGCGTCGTCTACTACGGCTCCGATCTCGACGGCGAGACGCTCGAAGGCCGCGACGGCAACAGCGTCGCAGCCGCCCGCGGCGACCTGATCCTCACCGTCACCGACGGCCGCGTGCAGCTCGGCGGCGTACTCGCCACCGCGAACCTGCAGCTCCGCAAGGTCGGCACCGAGATCTGGGTCAAGACCGACGCGCAGCTGAAGGTCGCCCAGACGTGGCTCGCCTTCTCCGGTGAGGTCGACAACGCCGGCAACGCCAACCTCAAGGGCTCCGGTCGCGTGAACTTCGACGGCTACGTCATCCAGTTCTCGGGCACCGCGGTCGCCAAGAACGGCGTCCTCAAGCTCACCGGCAGCGGCTCCTTCACCACTGGCCTCTTCACCGTGCAGCTCAGCGGCACGATCGAGAAGCCCGACGCGGAGCGCTCGGTCTACGTGCTCACCGGCAGCGTCGCCTTCAAGTTCGGCTCCTACAAGGTCGCCGGCGGCAGCGTTCGCCTCACCATCGGCGAGGGCATGACCGTGACGTTCGGGCTCAAGGCCTGCCTGCTCTTCCTCTGCCAGAACGGCACCTACAAGCTGTACTTCAACACGAACGGCTCCGTGAACCGGGCCGAGCTGAACGCGCCGCTCACCTCGGTGCCGCTCTTCCTCGGCATCGGCTCGGCCGCCCTCGGCAAGAACGTGAAGATCAGCACCAAGATCACCGGTATCCTGTAGATCAACGGACAGGCCGCGTCTCTCCCTCGCGGCGTCCTTCGAACAAGCCCGCCTTCGGCCCCCGGACGTCTCTCCCGGGGGCCGAAGCGTTTCTGGGGCCATGGCCGAGGTCAGGCTGGAGCCATGTCACAAAGTGCAATGCCTCGAAACGACCGGAGTTCCGGGCGTTTTGCGCCATTTGGACCATTGCCCTTCCCTCGGTCGGCTGCCACACTGCGGGCTTGCCTGTCACCCCAACGGGCGTCATTCGCTTCCGGAGGAGCACCTTGTCCAACGTCACGACGCGTCGGCGCGCCAGCGCTGCCGCCTCATCCCGCCGCCGGCTCCAGCCGCTGGTTGCGCTCTTTGCGCTGCTGATCGCGGCCATGGGTTTCGTCCCGGCGGCCGCCAGCGCCGAATCCGAGAGCATCTCGCGCGCTGAGTTCTGCGAGGCGTGGTCTGCCGCCAAGGCCGGCGACGACTCGCTCACCTTGTCGACCGGCGTCAAGGTCGATGCCGACCGGCTCATCGCAGAGGGCGACAGCTGCGAGGCGCAGAGCGCCGCGATCCGCACGGTCGCGCCGAAACTGTCTGACGCGCCGACCGGGCCGTCCGGCACCGCCGCCGCGAAGGTGCTCGCCTCCGCCGTCGGGATCGCCGCCGCCGACCCGCCGCTGGCCAACGGCAGCGAAGTCTTCGAGAACGCCTACCTCGCCGGCTTCTCCTACTGGATCACCGCCGACTGGGTGTCGACCGGGCCGCTGTCCGGGTACTTCGTCTACACGCAGCGCGTCAACGGCCGCATCGTCATCGACTTCTCCAACACGTCGACGCAGTTCAGCTTCGCCGGCACCCTCACCGACGCCGACACCTACAAGCTCACCGTCTACTCCACGCCTGAGGGCACGAAGCTGCCGAGCGTCGCGGGGTCGCCGCTCGGCTTCAAGGGCATGTTCGCCCGCGACGGCGCGTCGTACAAGCTCGACCTCAGCGCCGACGTGCCGAGCGCGACGATCGGCGAGGGCACGCAGCAGCTGTCGCTGACCGACGGCAAGCTCGCGCTGTCGCTGACCGACGAGACCGCAGGGACGGGCCTCAAACTCGACGCGTCGGGCAAGCTCGGCGTCGGCACCGGCGTCGAGATCGACGGCGCGATCGCCGCCGACTTCGACGAGACCGGCCTGAGGTCGTTCACCGGGTCGGGCGGCCTCGAGGTCGTGATCCCGGCGAAGGGCTCCACCCCGGCCGGCTCGGTCTCGGGCAGCGCGCAGATCGCCTACACGCGTGAACCGCTCACCCGCTCGATCACGTTCACCGGCGGGTTGACGGTCGGCGACGCGGTCGTCGCGAACGCCACGGGCACCATCGACGACGCGGCCATCTCGTTCGGCGGGTCGGTCGAGGTCTCCAGCGCCGACCTCGCCGTCAAGGGCGGCGTCGACGGCATCGTCTACTACGGCGACAACCTCGCCGGGCGCACGATCGCCAGCTTCTCTGGCGCCCAGGTCCCCGCCTCCAAGGGCGACGTCCTCCTCAAGGCCGCTACCGCTGAGGTCACGTGGGAGAACCTGACCCTGAGGGGCGGTGTCCAGTTCGGCGACGTCGGTACGCAGACGTGGGCTAAGGCCAACGGCGCTGTTGCAATCTCGTTCCAGACCGGCGACCAGCCGCCGACCACGATCTCCGGCGGCGCCGGCCTGTCGTGGCTGAAGGGCTCCTCGCCGGCCGTGTCGTTTGAAGGCTCGATCTCGTCGGGTTCCACCGAGGTCGTTGGCGTCAAGGGCACGATCGATGCGTCGAAGATCACGTTCCAGGGCCAGGCGACGCTCGCCAACCCCGACCTCAAGATCACGGGCGCGGTCAAGGGCTTCGTCGTCTACGCCACCCTCGAGGGCGAGGTCGTCAAGAACCGCTCCGGCGCGACCGTTCCCGCCACGAAGGGCGACTTCGCCCTGACCAGCGCGAGCGCGTCGATCGAGACGAAGGGCTTCAAGCTCTCCGGCAACGTCGGCCTCGGCCGCGTCGGCGGCGAGCGCTGGGCGACCGGCGGCGGCGCCGTCGACCTGACCTACAACGGCACGAGCCTGAAAGGCTCCGCGCAGCTGCTGTGGATCGCCGGCCAGGTGCCGAGCGTGACGTTCGACGGCTCGATCACCAGCGGCTCCAACAAGGTCACGGCGTCGGGCACGATCGACGGCAAGAAGCTGCTGTTCTCGGGCTCGCTTGCGTCGCCGACTGCGACCGGCAACGTCACCGGCGGCGTGTACTACGGCTCCGACCTGTCGGGCGAATCGATCGTCAACAAGTCCGGTGCCACCGTCACGCCGAAGGCGGGCGACTACTACCTGTCGGGCGACGGCAGCGTGAAGCTGGGGCAGTTCGACGCCTCGGCGACGTTCACGCTCAAGAGCGTCGCTGGCGTCTCGTGGCTGCAGACGACGGCGCAGATCAAGGTCGCCAAGACCACGCTCGCGTTCACGGGTGAGATCGACAGCCTCGGCAACGTCAACCTCAAGGGCTCCGGCGCCGTCGACTTCGACGGCACCACCGTGCAGTTCAGCGGCGCCGCCAGCGTCGTCAACGGCAAGGTCGTCATCGCCGGCAGCGGCACCGTCAAGACCGGTCTGTTCTCCGCCACGATCTCGGGCACGATCGAGAAGGCCGACGCGGCCAGCTCGGCCTACGTCCTGACCGGCTCGGCGAACTTCAAGTTCGGCACGTTCCAGGTCGCCGGCGCGTCGGTCCGCCTCACCGTCGGCGAGGGCCTCACCACGGCCTTCACGATCAAGGCGTGCTTCCTGTTCATCTGCCCCAACGCGACGTACAAGCTGTACTTCCGCGGCGGCAGCCCATATCGAGCCGAGCTCAACGCGCCGATCGCCTGGGCCGTGCAGTTCCTCGGCATCGGCGCCGTGGTCCTCGGACCGAACGTCCCGATCTCGACGAAGATCACCGGACTGATCTAGGGCGTTGCGGCGCTGGTAGCGCGCGGCGTTCCGGCCGGATCACCCACGGACCGTGGTCCACTGTCATACAGCGACAGTGGAC
>JAEZDB010000001.1 GCA_023429855.1 Actinomycetes bacterium | reverse complement strand
CCCCGACCCGGGCCCCGCTGCGGGGATCCTGCCCGGCGAGGCGGCCTCGGGCCCGCCGGCCGCGGCTTCCGGGGCGGCGGCACTGGGTTCTCAGCTCGCGGGTTCCTTCGCCGCTGCCGCCGGCCCGCAGCTCACGCTCGCGGGCGTGGCGTGACCCGCATGCCGAGTCGATCCCCTGGGTTGCGCGCTAGCGACGCCGAGCGCGACGCGCGCGCCGGCCTGATCTTCACCGCCCTGTCCGACCCGACGCGGCGTCAGCTCGTACGGCTGATGGGTGAGCGGCCCGTCGTGACCGCGTCGGCGCTGGCGACCGAGCTGCCGATGACCCGCCAGGCGATCACGAAGCACCTCGCGGGCCTCGCCGACGCTGGCCTCGTGCGTAGCGCTCGCGCGGGCCGGGAGACGCAGTACACGCTCACCCCCGAGCCGCTCGCCGACGCCATGGCGTGGATGGTCACCGCTGGCGCCCGCTGGGACGACCGCCTGGATCGCCTCGAGCGCGAACTCAGCCGCTAGTCCGCCGCCATGAGCCCGACGTCGGTCGGAATGTGCAGGGCAATCCTGCGGATCGCGACCCGCGATGACGAAACCGCGACCGAGCAGCGTCTTGGGTCGGAATGCGCGGGATAGTTCCGCGGATCCCGACCCGCGAGCCTCTACCCGAATGCGAGCACGTGCAGGCGCGGCTCGCCCGCCTGCTCGGGGTGGAACGAGGTTCCGATCACGGACCCGCTCCGGATCGCGACGACGCTCGCGCCCTCGCCAGTTTCGACGCCCTCCTGCGGCACCGTTGCCAGCACCTCGACGCCGTCTCCGTGGCGGGTGACCCGCGGGGCTCGGATGAAGACGGCGTGCACGGGCCCGCCGTCGACGCCGTCGACCGCCAGGTCGGACTCGAACGAGTGCAGCTGCGCGCCGAACGCGTTGCGCTCGCAGTGCACGTCGACGATGCCCAGGTGATCGTCGTCGAGCAGGATCAGCCCAGCGCAGGTGGCGAGTGTCGGCAGACCGCCGCCAATAGCCGCGCGCAGCGGGTCGCCAAGGCCCTCGCGCTCGATACCGAGCGTCATGGTCGTCGACTCGCCGCCTGGCAGCACGAGGCCGTCGAGGCCTTCAAGGCCTTCGGCCGAACGCACGCGGCGCACCGAGGCGCCGAGGCTCTGCAGCACCTCGCTGTGGCTGCGCACGTCGCCCTGGAGGGCGAGCACGCCGATCGTCTTGCCCGAGAGCGGACGCTCTGCCAAGACCGCGGCCTCCGCAGCGGCACCTGGCCCACCCTCGACCGCGCGAACGCCGCCCGGGCCCGCCGCGCCGCCGGCGCCCGGCAAACCCGAGCGCCCAGCGCCTGCGCCTGAGGGCGAACTCACCAGCCGCGGCCGGCGAGCGTCGCGCTCTCCGGCAGCGAGCGAACTTCGATCGAGTCCATCGCCGCGCCGAGTCCGGTGCTGGCGGCGGCCACGCGGGCCGCGTCGTCGAAGTGGGTCGTGGCCTCGACGATCGCGCGGGCGCGACCAGCCGGGTCGGACGACTTGAAGATGCCGGAGCCGACGAAGACGGCCTGCGCACCGAGCTGCATCACGAGCGACGCGTCGGCCGGGGTCGCGATGCCGCCGGCACAGAAGAGCGGCACGGGCAGCTCGCCGCGCTCGGCGACTTCCTGCACGAGGTCGAGCGGAGCACGCAGCTCCTTCGCCGCGGACGAAAGCTCCATGCGCGAGAGGCCCTGGATGCGCTTGATCGCACCCGTGATGTCGCGTAGGTGGCGGACGGCCTCAACGACGTCGCCGGTACCGGCTTCGCCCTTGGACCGGATCATCACGGCACCTTCGGAGATGCGACGCAGCGCCTCACCGAGGTTGGTGGCGCCGCAGACGAACGGGACGCGGAACGCGTGCTTGTCGACGTGGTTGTGGTGGTCAGCCGGGGTCAGGACCTCAGACTCGTCGATGAAGTCGACCTCAAGGGACTGCAGGATCTGCGCCTCGGCGAAGTGGCCGATGCGCACCTTCGCCATGACGGGGATCGACACCGTCTCCTGGATCTCGCGGATCATCGCCGGGTCGCTCATGCGAGCGACGCCGCCATCACGGCGGATGTCGGACGGGACGCGCTCGAGAGCCATCACAGCGACGGCGCCGGCGTCCTCGGCGATTCGGGCCTCATCGGCGTTGACGACGTCCATGATGACGCCACCGCGGAGCATCTCCGCAAGGCCGACGTTGGTCCGGAACGTGGATTCTTCACGCATTGCCGACATTCTAGTTCGGGCGGACCGCAGGGGGCGCCCGGGTGCCCTCGAATGGAGCTATCCGTGCGCCATCTCCACACGCGCAAGGCAAAGCAGCCCTTCCATTTGGTCGGTCCATCTACAATCCTGTGCGTATGGCTTCGTCGCCGAAATGGGTGGCGCCCGCCGCTCCCGACGGTGCAGCGCCGCAATTCCCCGGAGAGGCCCTCCCGTTTCCGGAGGGCCGGTTGAACCGCGCCTTCTTGCGCTTCAGCCAGGCGCTCGGCGTGTTTCGCGCGATGACGATGCCCGAACGGGAAGAGTTCAACGCGGAGATCCTCCGCCGGGCCATCACCGTCGGCTACGCGCTCGGCGCGTTCACGATGGGCGGTACGGCGCTCTTCGCCAGCGGCCAGATCGACCCCGTCTGGGGTGCCTGGGCGATGGCGGCCGCCTTCGCGGTCCTCGCCGTCGTCGCCGGGTTCGGCAAGCGGGTCCCTCGCCCCGTCATCCGCGTCATGGCGTTCGACGTGACGATCGTCCTGCTTTGCGTCATCATCGCCGTCGGCAACGGCCCGGCCTACATCGCGCTCCTCTACTTCGGCTGGCCCGCGCTCACTGCGGCGCACTTCGGGCACCGCAGCGACTTCACGCGGACGCTCACGTTGCTGGTGGTCCTGGTGCCGGTCGCCCTCGCGTTCTCCGAGGTCCCGCTGCCGCTGGTCGCCTACGGCGGGGTCCTGGCCGTCAGCGGCTTCTCGGCGCTTGTCGTGCGGGCGATCGTCTACCAGGCGATGCAGCTCTTCCACGAGCTCGACCACATCGCTTCGACCGATCCCCTGACCGGTTTGCTCAACCGCCGCGCGGGCACCGTCGCGCTCGACGAAGCCGTCGCTCGCGCGCACCGCCAGGGCACCGACCTGTCGATCGTGATCTTCGACCTCGACCACTTCAAGCGCATCAACGACAGCCTCGGTCACCCCGCCGGCGACGCCGCGCTCAAGCGGTTTGCCGAGGTGCTTCTGGAGACCTGTTCCGGGACCGACGTCGCGGCGCGCCTCGGCGGCGAGGAGTTCCTCGCGATCCTCCTGCGCAGCGACGAGTCTGGTGGCCGCGCTTTCGCTCAACGCTTCTCCGACGCCCTCGACTTCAAAACGGCCCGCGACCTCGCCCCGCTGTCGGTCAGCGCCGGCGTCGCCGCCCTCGACGCCGACCGGATCGACTCCGACGGTCTCCTCGTGGCCGCCGACCGAGCCCTCTACGCCGCCAAACGCAGCGGCCGCCACCAGGTCGTGGCTGCCACCGACGCGGGCGTCACGCCGCTCGGCACGCCCGCCTAGCGCGGTGCGGCGGGAACGGGCGTGTTGCCTCCAGCCCGCTCCCGCGCCAAGATCAGACGCGCGCGAAGGATCCGGTCGACGCGATAACGCTTGCCTGTCTTGTGCAGGCATCCTCCGCTGCTCGAGTCGGCCGATCGCCGACACGATCGCGAAGAGCAGCGCACCCCAGATGATGAGGACCAACAGGGGGTGGATGTCCAAACGGGCCAGCACCAGCGGAAGCCCGACTCCAATGCACACGCCGAGGAGCAGTTGAGGCCACACGGGGCCCTGCTTACCCGCCTGGGCATTGGACGCTGCGGTGGCTTGACGGAACTCGTAGTCCACGGGAACGGCGTCGGCGCATCGCAGCACGGACTAAAGGGCCAGCGGACAGAACGCAAATCAGGCCCCGCGCCTCCACTCGCAGAGAGCGGAGG